>NZ_JAJNSA010000086.1:0-10346 GCF_027497875.1 Streptococcus sp. SM3
CTTATATTTATAAAAATTATAATAGGCGTATTTACTTATCATATTGCATATAGACTATACTTAAAATAAATAACCAAAAAGTGATTAAATCAAGATATTATTTCACGCTTGTTAGGATTCAATTTGAGAAAATTAGTCTGTACTTCTTCAAATAAATCTTGAGTTTTTACTATAATTGTAAAAGCACAATTTTAAATATATAGTTCGATACTGTATTTTGTGAAATTGGTAAAATTCAAAAAATCTTCCTATCTGTAATAAGAAGATTTTTTGTTATCTAAATGAAGGCCATTAATACATTCTAAGAGTGTATAATTGTCAATGTAAACTTAAGAATTAAGTATTAAATAGTAATTGTCAACAAACTGTTTAACCATCACAGTATCTAATCTCAACACATAAACATTTTTTCTACAGTTTTTATCTTAATCTTGATCTTTTTTCTTCAATCCAAGAAGCGCTCCTACTATAAACAATATTCCAGCAATAAATGGTGTAAGAACTGCTCTAACTGTTCCGGTTTTTGGCAACCTGTCAGAATGGTTAGTATCCGACTTACTATCAATGTTAGTATGTTTATTAGCTATGTTCGCTTGTTCATTAAGATGGACTTCCTTATTATTTTCAAAGTTTTTATCAAGAACTGTAGTTGTAACATCCTTAGTTGAATCAGATTTTTGTGAATGATTTGCTCTTTGTAAGTCCTCTTTTCTATGACTTTGATTTAATTGACTAGGATTTGCCTGTGTGTTGTCTTTCTTTTTGGATACATCAAAAGTAGGTTTATTTTCCTCCTCCTTTTTCTCCTCTATTTTCTTGAATACAGGTTTTATAAGGGTATCTTTTGATAAATTAAGAACATAGCCAGTGTCTTTTTTCCCTTCGAAACCAGAAATTTCCCAACCATCAAATTGATAGCCTTTTTCTAATTCCCCCTTATAGACAGGTAAAATGAAATCTTCTTCCGACACTATCGTTGAACTCATTTCTTTTCCATTTTGAATGGTCACAGTTACCATCTGAGGTTTTAGTTCGCTCACCTCTCCCGTATCTTTGTTTAAAATGAATTCTTTTACGGTTGTATTTCTTGCAAAATCTTTTACAACTATCTTAATGTTTAGTGTCTTATCTGCTATTTGTTTAATATCAGCAAATGATTTATATTCTTTTCCATTTACATAAATATGTTGTTCTTGAATCTCACCATCGAATCCATTATTTCTTTTATCATTGATATTAAAGACTACAGATTTTCCCTTAGCATATTCGATACTAGTATTTCCCTTAGGATCAATGTTTACTTCTGGTTTAACATTATCATATAAAAATTGATAGTGTACTCCAACCGCTTTCGCATTCAAATCGCTATAGCCAGTTTGAAGATAAACATTTCCATCCATATCTGTTACCTTATCTGGAAATCCATTTGCTTTATAGTCTTTCATTCCCCAGTCCATGATGTCACCGTCTTTAACATTAAGCTTAATGTTAAAATCTCTAGTGTTATCAATGTGTAAATCTCCGTAGATTAAATAATTATCTACAACCGATTCATTAACTCTCAACTCCCAGTTAAAACCACCCTTATCAGAAATCTTACCTCTTAAATAGAATTCTGAATTTCGTACATAAATTTTATTAGATTTAGATGGATTAAAGTAGTTCTTGTCCATTGAAAGATTTACTGGTTTTGCATCAATAAATAACGTAGAGCCATCTTCTTTTATAGCTTCTACATTGGACATATCCTCTCCTGTATACTCTTTATCATCCTTACCAAATAATACAAGTTTAGAAGAATCTGTCACAAGATTTCCATCTTTATCGATTGCTTCCCCTTTATCATTCATTTTAAATGTAAACACTTGATACCTTACAATGTTAAAGCCGTCCAAAGCCGACATTAATACGGATTGAGTACTTCTTCCATCTTCAACATTTCTACTATCAGCATAAATTATTTTTTCTGATAAGACTCTTAGATTAGGATTGGCCTTTTGGATTTTTGCTATATCTTTCTGGCTATAAACTCCATTTCCTTCTAACATATCCGTTTTTCCAGGATTATAGGTAGTCACTTTTAGTGCATAGCCTTTTCTTAGAATGATGTTATCCTTTAATAGATATTGTTGTTTTTCTGAATCAGAATAGATTTTACCAGATTCCATGTCCGTTAAATTGGTTGGTTTATTTTTTGAAAGATCTCCTTCTCCTAATTCTATTACATTCCCATAACTTGATGCATAGGGATATTCTGCTTTAGTTTCCTTATTTTTTTCAGGCATTCTAATTTTAGTTTCAGCTTTTATCTGATCATCATCTTTAACAAAGAATCTCATATCTCCTGCAAAAGCTAATCCATCCACAATATCATTAATATTAGCGTATAAATCAAATGTCATCGTTTTTGAGTGGAAATCATACTTGGTCGTTTTGATTTCTATCGATTTATAATTATTGCCATAATATACCTTGGCATTTTTAGAAACATTACTTATCTTTCCAAGAATTTCAAAGTGTCCATCTTTAGACGGGTTTAGAACACCATAAATTTTTGATTTGATTTCGTCAAGTTTTTCAGTTTCATATTCTAAGGCACTACCATCGTCATATGCAATGATATTCCCCTTATCATCGTATTTATAATCGTATTCCTCTATTCTCTTACCAGTTTCACTTGTAAAGTCATCAACTTCTCTAAATTTCTTTTTAATGAGTTTCTTTAAGTCTTTGCTTTCAAAGTCTCTAATTGTTGAAATGGCTTTATTGATAGTAAAGCTAGATTTTTCTTCGGTAGCCTCTTCATTGTCTTGATGATGTTCTACTTCAGTTGCATCTTTTTTAAGACTATCCTCTTTTCTATTTTCTAAATGTTTAAATTTAGATTCGGCAATCTCGCCAAGCTTTTGGTATTTAGATGAATCTTGATCAGGATCTACTAGATAATAGGAAATCATCCCCTTTTCATCAGCATGATCAGCAAATTTAATTCTATGAATCTTTGTGAAATTGCTAGAGCCATCTAGTGCAATGACTTCAATGATTTTTCCTCTTAAATCTCCTGCACCTTTAATTTCATAAATGGTATTTCCATCTTTGTCAAGTTTCCTATTTCTTCCTTGACCCTCACCTGCATAAGTGACCTCAAGATTTTTCTCAACCTCTCCATCTTCATTAACAAGAGCGGCTCCTGCATACCAAACTTCGTTGGCAATTTCGTCAAATTTTTCAGGATGTTCTTTCTGATCTCTCGCAAATAGCGTTTCATTCTTGTATTGCTCTTTTACCTTGTGATAAGTATCCTTTGTGATCAGCTTAATTTTTTCAGGATTTGAAAAATCAATCGAAACAATCTTAGGGGCTGTGTTATCAATTTTTACAGGAATATAGGAAACCTGCCATGGATAATCTTTAGTTAATCTATATTTAAATTTATAGAAATATTGACCTTCTGCAATCGGTTCAAATTGACCTCTTATCTTAGTAGCAGGATCTTTGGTATCCTTGCTTTCTGGTGCATTTTCTTCTCTACCTCTAGGGTTATAAATGAGTCCATCCCATTTCAAGTCACCCCAAACTTTTAGTTTAGAAGATTTGATTCCCTTTGCATCATTTCTTTTAGAGTTTAAAATTCCTTTAATAAAGTGTTCTCTCGAAATGACTTTTAAGTCGATTTGATTTTCTCCCTCTTTATTTGTATTCACTATTGAAATCAATCCTTCTTCTGCACTTCTTAATACAAGTGGAGAAGGTGTTAATCCTCTCTCAAGTTGAGCATCTTGAGGATTTCCATTTGAATCTAAAGGATAAATTTTAGCAATCTTAGAACCACTTGATGATGGTGCGTTGATCCCTTCGTTATTGAAAGCAAATAATTCTGGATTTTGATCTAGGGATGTTGTATTTTTATCTTTTCTATTTTGTATAACTCCTGCTGGATTAAATTTATCTATACCATGTTCTCCACCAATTCCCTTATTTAAGGTTCCTGGAATTTTCGGTTTACCATCATCATCATAACCTTCCATTGTTTTTGATTTTGACCCTTCTTCCCAGGCCCATTTATCAAGGATTGGTTCGTGGTTCCAATTCCCAGCAAATCCCATTAGAGGCATCGATAAAGAAGGTTGGAAATTTGTTTTCTTCCCATTGGAGTTCAGAGCTTCCATTTCTTCCACTGACTCAAAATGAATAAATGATTCTACAAATTTATTTTTGTTTTTAGCCTCTCCAACATTTATAACCGCATTTAAATCAAAGCTAGAATTTGGTCCTATAGTGAAAGTGTCATGCTCAAATGTGATATTTGCTCCTTTGACTTTTTCTGGGTGAATTTCTGGAACAATTTGCTTCCCATCTGGAGATTTTTCATCTTTATATGTTTCATCCAGTTTGAGTCTGTCAGTTAGAGCATCTGTAGTTACGGTTGATGCTGAAACTTTAAAGGTCAAAGGTCGGTTTGATGTATTGTGAAGCTTAACGGTAAAGTATTTTTTATCTCCTTTTATTTCTTTAAGGGAAATAGAACCATAAGAGTTTACTAAACCTTTAGAATCCGTATTTTTAAAAGTCGCTACGACTTCATTTCTCAATGCATTAGCCACATTAATTAGCCCTGCCCCCTGTTGTCTAGGTGATGCAAAGTATTGACTTTTTTCTTTCCAAGACGTTGCATCCATCATAGGACGTGCAGTATTTTGTAGGGCTATTTTTGTAAGACTTGTAAGATCTATTTTGTCATCTCCCTTAAGATTTTTCAATACAGGTCTTTCAAGCATTTCCTTTAACTTTGGTCTAATCAAAACAGTAGAAGCTGCCACGATTGGAGTTGCCATACTAGTCCCTGACATATAACCATAAGTTGATTTCCCATTAATGACATTGAGAGTGGATTTAATGTTTTTACCAGGTGCTGAAACATCAGGTTTTAAAAGTAAATCTGTTCTTGGCCCCCAAGATGTAGACCCTGCTGGGACTATAATATCTTCTTTATACAGTTCTTTGTCGGTGTCAGGTGCAAACTTAAAGTCAATCTCTTTTTCGTCACCTACATTCGGTTTATTAGAATTATAGCTTGCCATATCAATTGGATAGTATTGCTCCAATTTATCTTTAAAATCTTCTTTATTATTTCTTTTGACTTTAGTTTTTTTATCAGGGTTAATCATATTCCATAGCTTTACACCATCATCTCCTGAAATTGAGAAAACTTGACTAGTAGTTCCTTCATCCTCCTCATATCCCATAGCTGGGAGCTCTGTCCAATTATCTCTATTGTAGTAATTTACAGTATTTACAACCATAATGGCGCGTGCGCCCTTATCCGTTGCTCGTTTAAAAGCATTTTTTAAATCCTTTGTATAAATTCTATCCATTACTGCAATTTTGCCCTTAAGATCCAAACCTATCAAATCTTGGTCTTGACCTTTGCCTATATATACAAATTTCAATTTACTAGGAGCTTTTGAACCATCTTCGTTTGTTATGATTTTATTCTTATCGAAAAAGGCCCCTATATTTCTGTATTTAAAACTTTCTCCTCCAATCTTAACTTTGTCAAACTCAACTGTTTGATTTTTAGCAGAGGCTACCGCTATCGCATCTTCATGTGCTGCAGTTCGTGTTACATTTCCAGTGTCGGTCATTTTCAGATTATTATTTGCTACTAAATCCCATGAAGAACTTGAAGCAGAAGTTGCATAGTTACCCGTAGCTACCACCATTGGAATGCCTGCTTTTCTTAACGCCCTAATAGCTTGCCAATATTTCTCACCTACAAGACCTGTTCCTGTAAAGCCAGATGATACCGAAACAACATCAACATTGTGTTTGATGGAATCTTCAATGGCATGAAACATTGTTTCATCTCCTGCGAACCCAGACCCTGCGTCAGAGTACATTTTATAAGAGAAGATCTGTGCATTAGGAGCAATTCCATCTATTCCGTTAAAGTTTTTGATATCTTTTTCAGTATCATTTCCCGCAAGAATCCCTGCAATATGCATCCCATGTGGATCAAAATAATCGCTTCCATCATCAGCTTTTTCTACAGTAATTTTACCACCATTATAATAATTGAAAGCATGAGGAATTTTATCACTCAACCAGAAATTTTTATCAGTACCTTTTAAGTCTTCTTTTTTAAATCTCATTGAGTCTTTAGCATCATCATCGATTCTCATAGCCTTATGCCTATAATCTGTCCCGGTATCGATATTTGAAATGACCATACCTCTACCATCAAAATTTTTCCCAAATGGTGCATTGATAGATTTTAGGTAATCAATAGCTTCCTCAACTCCAATTTCCTTTCTAGCATGATTCATCATAGGTTGGACTTTTTGTGACCGTTCAACCGATGAAATACCTTCTATTAGTTTAATTTTGTCCAGAGTATCTTTGGTTGTTTCAATAGCGCTACCGTTAAAAATTCTATCATAAGTATATAAAACTTTTGTATTCTTAAGATTTGATAGTTCCTTGATTGCTTTTTCTCCAGATTCTTTATCTTTAAATTCAGCAATATAGACAAGTCTATCTTCTTTTTTGGGACTTTCCGTATCTTTACTTGCAGACGAGTCTACATTATCTCCTTTGTATTGATTGGAATCTTCTTTTTTGATTTTTGCTTTTTCATTGTTAGTTTTATTGTCTATCACAGATTCTTTACTAACAACTTCTTTTTTCTCAATAACTGTTGTTTTCTTCTCTTCAGTATCCTTTGAAGTTTCTACAGCATTATGAATATCTTCATGTTTTTCTTTGTTTTCTTTTTGTTTATCTACTACTTTTTCTTTATCAGAGATACTTAAAGCATCTTCAGAGCTAGATGTATCTGCTAAGACTACCTCATTAGGGACATATGCTGCTAAAATAACTGCAGCTGTGGTTAATGACAATACTGTACTTTTTTTCATTTTAATTCCTTACATATTTATTTAACTTCCAATAGATAGAAAACTTTAACTTTGCTAGCCTTTGTTATAAAAAGTTTTACTAAGTGTTATCTAGGAAATAGAGTAGTACATTTATATATAATTGTTAGCTCTCTGAAAAATAGTATATCAATTAAAAAAATTTAAGTCAAGAAAAATTAAGGGATATTAATTTTGTTTTTAATATGTATTAAAAAAGATATAAAAATTTCGTACTTAACTGAGATACATTATCAGCACATTCACACCATCAAAAATAGTAGCAATCACTTAGAACACCAGCAACATCACAAAAATAGACATAATTGATACAATAACAATACTATTAAACAAAGTAAATAACCGATAAGAACTAGTCTTAACGGTTATTTCCTACATATCTAATTTTGCAAATCTTCAGTCATATGTTCACCTTTAACCTAGGCTTTACGAGTGCCTTGCTCTAGCAACTGAGCTAAATCGGCGATTACACTTACAGTATAGCACTCTAAGAATAGGTGTCAAGAAATTTTCATCTCTGTTAAAAAAGCCTGTCCCAAGACAAGGCTTTGATATTCTATTATTTACGAACCTGCACTTTCGTAGGCATCCAATCCTCTACTCCAAAGTTTAAGGGAAATGACAAAGAAGACCAGGGAAATCAACATCAAACCTCCAATGTTAAAGAACACATCCTTTTCCTGTAAGAAATAGCTAGCTGGATAATAGGCTGTAAAAGCGAAAGGCACGATAAAGCTAATCAACCAACGAAGGAGCGAATTGTAAATGGAAATCGGGTACTTGGCAAAATCATTAAACATATAGAAAATGTAAATCATTGCTCCTGACTGCTTGGTCCAAAAAGCGATGCTGGCTGTCGCGATTTTCAAGGAAGTATAAATCAAGGTCGCAAAAGGAATACAAACTAGGAAAAGCAGGAATTTTGGAAGAGTCCAAGCAATGCTAGATACCGTTGTCGCTAGTAGGATCCCACCAACCAAGAGTTCGCCCAAAGCATCAATCTGAAAGGTCTCAACTAAGATATGAAAGAGAGGATTGATAGGACGAGTCAGATACTTGTCAAACTCCCCTTTTCGCACCAAACGTTGGCCCAGTGCCCAGAGATTATCAAAAAAGAGATGGTCCAAGCCCTTTGGAATCAAGGAAAAACCATAGATAAAGGCAATTTCTTGGAAGGACCAGCCTTCTAGGGATGGAATATGTTGAAAGATGACATTGAGAAACAAGAGGTTCAGGCCTTGAGTCAGAAAAACTCCTAACACGCCCACCACAAAATCGACCTTGTATTCCATGATTTGCTTGATGTATTGTCTGATAAAAATCAGATGCATTCGCTGATATTTTTTCATACTAACCTCCTTGAATGGTTATAAATGACTGAACTCGTTTCCAAATCAACTGAGACAAGCCCACCATCACTAAGAGCCAGAAAAACTGCAAAGCGAGTGCCTGAAGAATCTGATTGGCATCGTATTTCCCAACGATAATCATGACCGGAGTGTAAATCAAGGATGAAAAAGGCAGGAAGGACAGAATATCTGAAACAATCTTTGGAAAGAAAGCCAAGGGAATCAAACTCCCAGACATAAAGGCCACTATAGAAGTCTTGAGTAGATTAGAACCCCATAGATTTTTAAACACAAAGGCTGAAAATCCAAAGCAGATATTAAAGAAAAAGTTAATCAGATAGGCCAGCGTTAAGCTAAAAAGATAAAGGACAGTTAATCCCAGCACTTCTACAATCCCTTGCCCAGATAAGATTTTCATCAAAACAATGACACTTAAAAATGGAAGGCCAACGCTAATAAAAATCAACCACTTGGAACCAAGCTCAGTGAAAAGATAAGAGGCCGCAAAATGCACTGGTCTCAGTAAGCGCATGATGATGGAACCATCCTTGACCTCCTCCCCAATCATAAAGGACGAATCTGACCTAGTCAGAAGATTTGTCACAAAACTCATAATGATGTAGAGGGTGATATCTGCCATACTAAAGCCCTGAATCAAGGACTCTTGCGAAGAATCAAAGACAGCCTTCCAGAGATAAAAGGCCACAAAAGCGCCCATGACATCGCCGATCCGATAGAGAATAAAGTTGACTCGATAGGTAATCAACTCCTGAATCCCTGCATTAATAAAGGGTTTATAACGTCTCCACAATTTGACCATCTTAGAGCTCCTTTCGATAGAAGCGGCGGATAATATCCTCGATATCTGTATCCACCATTTTCAAATCGCGGATTTCAAAATCAGACAGGGTTTGCTTGATAATGTCAGCTGACTGGTAGCGAGAACTATCGAACTCAATGTTGAGGCTATTTCCTTGTCTATCAACGGTCATATCAGGCAGACCTTCATAGTGAGAAACTAGATGACTTTGACCTGGCACCAAATCAAAGGAAAGAGTCTTCATCTTGCCAAAGGTCTCCTTGAGCTGACTCACCGTTCCATCAAAAATTTCATGCCCCTTGTCAATCATGAAAATCCGATCACAAAGTTGCTCAATATCACTCAAGTCATGAGTGGTCAAGAGAATGGTAGTCTCTTCCTCTTGATTGATCTGGGTGATGGCGCGACGAATATTATCCTTGACCGATACATCCAAACCAATAGTCGGCTCATCTAGAAAAAGAACCTTGGGATTGTGGAGCAAGGAAGCTGCAATGTCCGCCCGCATCCGTTGTCCCAGTGAAAGAGTCCGCACGGGGTCCTTGATAAAGTCCTTCAAATCCAAGACTTCATTCAAAAAGTCCATACGCTTATGGAAGAGCGAATCTGGCACATCGTAAATCTCTTTCAAGACCGTGTAGGTCTCTTGTAGCGCCAAATCCCACCATAGCTGGGTACGTTGCCCAAAGACCACTCCAATATCTTTGACATAATCTTGGCGATTGTCCTGTGGAATCTTGCCGTTAATCCGGCAAAATCCAGATGTCGGTTTCAAAATCCCGGTCAGCATTTTAATGGTTGTTGACTTCCCAGCACCATTAGCACCGATAAAACCCAAAATTTGCCCTTTTGGCACCTCAAAGGTCAAATCCTTGACCGCTTCAAAGGTCTGCTTTTCAGGATGAATAAAGGAGCGTAATGCCCCCTTCAATCCCGGTTCCTTAACAGTCTTCACAAAATTTTTCTGAAGATGTTCCACTTCTATCATTGCCATATCTATCTCCCTATGGTAAGGAATAGAAAATCGTATTTTCAAACACAAGTCTTCTAAATCCTTACTTTCTATACCTTCTACATTTTATTACTACAAAAGGCTTTATACCAACCTATTATAATCCAATAAAAAATAGAATGCAAGCGTTTGCCTAAAGTTTATGAAATTGAAATTTTTTCTCTTAAAATAATACTATTAATCAAAAATTATGGTTTAATAGTCTCCTTAAAACACAAAAAACCCACCCA
>NZ_JAJNSA010000087.1:0-10343 GCF_027497875.1 Streptococcus sp. SM3
AGGAACGGTGACAGCACTAGAAGGGAGTCACTAATGAATCAAGAAGAATTAGCTAAAAAATTACTTTCTCCCTCAAAGAACTCTCGTCTAGAGAAATTAGGAAAAGGCTTGACCTTTGCCTGTCTGTCTTTGATTGTCATCATTGTGGCCATGATTTTGATTTTTGTAGCCCAAAAAGGTTTGTCGACCTTCTTTGTAAATGGGGTCAACATATTTGATTTCCTATTTGGCCAAACTTGGAATCCTTCAGGTAAACAATTTGGTGCCCTTCCTATGATTTTGGGTTCCTTTATTGTCACAATCCTATCAGCCCTTATCGCAACTCCTTTTGCCATTGGTGCGGCAGTCTTTATGACCGAGGTTTCACCAAAAGGTGCCAGAATCTTGCAACCAGCCATTGAATTGCTGGTCGGGATTCCTTCAGTCGTGTATGGATTTATCGGTTTGCAGGTCGTAGTTCCTTTTGTCCGTAGTGTCTTTGGTGGAACTGGTTTTGGAATTTTGTCAGGGATTTTCGTTCTCTTTGTCATGATTTTACCGACGGTAACCTTTATGACAACCGATAGCTTGCGTGCGGTACCTCGTCACTACCGCGAAGCTAGTTTGGCTATGGGGGCCACCCGCTGGCAAACCATCTGGCGCGTAACCTTGAAGGCAGCGCGTTCAGGGATTTTCACAGCAGTGGTCTTTGGGATGGCGCGTGCCTTTGGTGAGGCTTTGGCCATTCAGATGGTGGTCGGAAACTCAGCCGTTGTCCCAACTTCATTGACAACGCCGGCTGCGACCTTGACCTCTGTCTTGACCATGGGTATCGGAAATACCGTTATGGGAACTGTTGACAATAACGTTCTCTGGTCACTGGCCTTAGTCTTGCTCTTGATGAGTTTGGCCTTTAACAGTGTGATTAAATTGATTACGAAAGAAAGAGGAAAGAAAAACTATGCACGCTAAGAAATTAGATAAAATTGCAACAGCTGTCCTCTACTCGATTGCAGGAATTATTGTTGCTATCTTGGCATCCTTGATTCTCTATATCTTGGTTCGTGGTTTGCCCCACATCTCTTGGTCTTTCTTGACTGGCAAATCATCTTCTTACCAAGCAGGAGGAGGGATTGGAATTCAGCTCTATAATTCCTTCTTCCTTTTGGTCATCACCTTGATTATCTCTGTTCCTTTATCTATGGGGGCTGGGATTTTCCTAGCTGAATATGCCAAAAAAGGTCCTGTGACCAATTTTGTCAGAACCTGTATTGAAATCTTGTCTTCACTGCCATCAGTGGTTGTGGGTCTCTTTGGTTACTTGATCTTTGTAGTTCAGTTTGAGTATGGATTTTCAATCATTTCAGGTGCTTTGGCCTTGACAGTCTTTAACTTACCTCAGATGACTCGTAATGTTGAAGACAGCTTGAAACACGTTCACCATACGCAACGTGAGGCTGGTCTGGCCCTTGGAATTTCTCGCTGGGAGACAGTGGTCCATGTGGTCATTCCAGAAGCCCTTCCAGGTATTGTGACTGGGGTCGTCTTAGCTTCTGGTCGTATTTTTGGTGAGGCGGCTGCTCTCATCTATACAGCAGGACAATCCGCTCCAGCCCTAGACTGGTCTAACTGGAATATTCTCAGTGTGACTAGCCCAATCTCTATCTTCCGTCAAGCAGAAACCTTGGCTGTCCACATCTGGAAAGTCAATAGTGAAGGTACCATTCCAGATGGAACCATCGTATCAGCAGGTTCTGCGGCCGTGCTCCTTATCTTTATCCTCATCTTTAACTTTGGAGCCCGCAAACTCGGAAGCTACCTACATAAGAAATTAACCGCTGCCTAAAGGAGAAGCCATGTCAAAATATAATTGGGATGAAAAGCATATCATCACCTTTCCTGAAGAGAAAGTGGCCCTCTCTACTAAGGATTTACATGTTTACTACGGTAAAAATGAATCCATCAAGGGCATCGATATGCAATTTGAAAAGAATAAAATTACTGCCTTAATTGGCCCTTCTGGTTCAGGGAAATCAACCTACCTCCGCAGTCTCAACCGTATGAATGATACCATTGATATTGCCAAGGTAACAGGTCAAATCCTCTATCAAGGGATTGATGTCAACCGTCCAGAAATCAACGTTTATGAAATGCGTAAGCACATCGGAATGGTCTTCCAACGACCAAATCCCTTTGCTAAGTCTATCTACCGTAACATCACTTTTGCCCATGAACGTGCAGGAGTTAAGGACAAGCAAGTCTTGGATGAAATTGTGGAAACCTCTCTCCGTCAGGCTGCCCTTTGGGACCAGGTCAAGGACGATTTACACAAGTCTGCCTTGACCCTATCAGGTGGTCAGCAGCAACGTCTCTGTATCGCTCGTGCTATCTCTGTTAAACCAGATATCCTCTTGATGGATGAACCTGCGTCAGCCTTGGATCCGATTGCGACAGCCCAGCTGGAAGAAACCATGTTGGAATTGAAGAAGGACTTTACCATCATCATCGTGACCCACAGTATGCAGCAGGCTGCGCGTGCTAGTGACTACACAGGATTTTTCTACTTGGGCGACTTGATTGAGTACGATAAGACCTCTAATATTTTCCAAAATGCCAAACTACAGTCAACCAATGACTACGTAACAGGACACTTTGGATAGAAAGGAAACAGTATGACAGAAGCGATTTTACAGGTATCAGACCTGTCCGTTTACTACAATCAAAAAAAGGCCTTGAATAGTGTTTCCTTATCTTTCCAACCCAAGGAAATCACAGCCTTGATTGGTCCATCTGGATCAGGGAAGTCAACCCTTCTCAAGGCTATCAACCGTATGGGGGATCTCAATCCAGAGGTGACCACAACTGGTTCAGTGGTTTACAACGGCCACAATATCTACAGCCCGCGTACAGATACAGTTGAATTGCGGAAGGAAATCGGTATGGTCTTCCAACAACCGAACCCTTTCCCTATGTCTATCTACGAAAATGTTGTTTACGGGCTTCGTATCAATGGAGTTAAGGATAAGCAGGTTCTGGATGAAGCGGTAGAAAAAGCCTTGCAACGAGCCTCTATCTGGGATGAGGTCAAGGATCGCCTGCATGATTCAGCTATCGGGCTTTCAGGCGGACAACAGCAACGTGTCTGTGTTGCCCGTGTCTTGGCAACCAGTCCTAAAATCATTCTCTTGGATGAACCGACTTCAGCCTTGGACCCTATCTCGGCTGGTAAGATTGAGGAAACCTTATATGGCCTAAAAGATAAATACACCATGCTCTTGGTTACGCGTTCCATGCAACAAGCCTCTCGTATCTCTGACAAGACAGGATTTTTCCTAGATGGAGATCTGATCGAGTTTAACGAGACCAAGAAGATGTTCCTCAACCCACAACACAAGGAAACAGAAGATTATATTTCAGGAAAATTTGGATAAGGAGATAAATGATGTTACGTTCTCAATTTGAGGAAGATTTAGAGAAATTGCACAACCAGTTCTATGCTATGGGACAAGAAGTGCTATCCCAAATCAATCGTACGGTACGTGCCTTTGTTACGCACGACCGTGATTTAGCTAAGGAAGTCATCGAAGACGATGCAGAAGTGAACGAATACGAAGTGAAATTAGAGAAGAAATCATTTGAAATGATTGCCCTTCAACAACCTGTTTCTCAGGACTTGCGTACTGTTTTGACAGTCTTGAAGGCTGTATCTGACTTGGAACGTATGGGGGACCATGCCGTTTCCATTGCCAAGGCTGCAATTCGTATGAAGGGGGAACAACGTATCCCTGCTGTTGAAGAAGAAATCAAGAGAATGGGTCGCGATGTCAAGAATTTCGTCGAAGCAGCCCTTGAACTCTATCTGAATGGTTCAGTAGACCAGGCCTATGAAGTAGCAGCTATGGATGAAAAAATCAACCATTACTTTGATAGCATTCGTGACTTGGCTACAGAAGAGATCAAGAAAAATCCTGATGCCATTGTTACAGGTCGTGATTATTTCCAAGTGATTGCCTTCTTGGAACGCATTGGAGACTATGCCAAAAATATCTGTGAATGGGTTGTTTACTTTGAAACAGGTAAGATTGTCGAACTATAAAATAGATTTATTCTGTATAAAAAGGAGCTAGAAATCAACTGATAGCTCCTTTTATTGAATTAAAAAAATATTTTTAAGATAAAAATTCAAAAAACACTTGACAAGCATCTTGGATAGCGTTATAATTATACAAAATTAACAGAGAGGTTGTTTATTTATGAAATCAAAAAAATGGATATTTGTTTTATGTAGTTTTCTTGCAAGTTTCTTCTTAGTAGCTTGCCAGTCAGGTTCGAATGGTTCTCAGTCAGCTGTTGAGGCCATTAAGCAAAAGGGGAAATTAGTTGTGGCGACTAGTCCTGACTATGCACCTTTTGAATTCCAATCCTTAGTTGACGGAAAAAACCAGGTAGTCGGTGCAGATATTGATATGGCCCAAGCTATCGCTGATGAACTTGGGGTGAAGTTGGAAATTTCAAGCATGAGTTTTGATAATGTCTTGACTAGTCTTCAGACTGGGAAGGCTGACCTAGCAGTTGCAGGAATTAGCGCTACTGATGAGAGAAAAGAAGTCTTTGATTTTTCAATCCCTTACTATGAAAACAAGATTAGTTTCTTGGTTCGTAAGTCTGATGTAGAAAAATACAAGGATTTAACTAGCCTTGAAAGTGCTAATATTGCAGCCCAAAAAGGGACTGTTCCAGAAGCTATGGTCAAGGAACAATTGCCAAAAGCACAGCTGACTTCCCTAACCAATATGGGTGAAGCTGTCAATGAATTGCAGGCTGGAAAAGTAGATGCTGTTCACATGGATGAGCCTGTTGCGCTTAGCTATGCTGCTAAAAACGCCGACTTAGCTGTCGCAACTGTCAGCTTGAAGATGAAGGATGGCGAAGCTAATGCAGTTGCCCTTAGAAAAAATAGTGCTGATTTGAAAGAAGTGGTGGACAAGGTCATCCAAAAACTCAAGGATGACGGCACCTACCAAAAATATCTTGAAAAAGCGGCAACCTTAACAGAAGTTGAACAATAAGAAAAAAGCAGAGTTGGAAGTCATTCCAATTCTGCTTTTAAATAGTTTAAAACCTTTTCCAGAATGTCTAAGGACACCTTGGCAAATTGATAAGGACAGGCACCCAAGTAAGCCTCTTCAAAGAAGTCCAATTTCAGCTGACTGTGTTTGAGGCTGGCGATTTTAGGATACTGTCTGAGGTCTAGCAATAAACCATCATGAAGCGGAAAGTGAGGAAGGGGACAAGGTGTTTTAGCTAGTCTTTCCTCGATTTGTTTTTGGTAAGCTTCCTGATTGGATAAGCGAGCTAGACGATTTTTCTCAAATAATTGACTGTCAATATAGAGTGACAGGGCCTTTTGCATGATGAGGTTGCTGTCGTAATCTAGGATATTTTTGTAGGCCACAAATGCTTCTTTGATAGCATTTGGAAGGATGAGTGCTGTTATCCGCAGGGCTGGAAAGAGGCTGGTTGAGAAGGACTTGATGTAAATGACCCGCTCCTCTGTATCGAGATAGTGGAAGGTCTGGCCCTTTTTGGAGTCCAAATCCCCCAGATAGTCGTCCTCTACGATATAGACTCCATATTTGGCAGCTAAGTCAAGAATAGCCCGTTTGTGCTGCTCTGAATAGGAATGCCCCAGAGGATAGTGAAAACGAGGAATAGTGTAGAAAAACTTAATTTTTCCTGTCTTGAAATGGCCTTCCAGTTCCTCCAAGTCAATTCCATCAATGCCTCGTTTAATCGTTTGATAGTCCAGACCTTGAGCAATCAAGAGGCGATTCATCCGATGGTAGGTCGGCTGTTCCACCAAGATTTCCTTGGCTTGGCTAGGAAAGGAAATTTGAGAAAGAATAAACAAGGCTTGTTGGGTTCCAGAAGTCAGTACCAGTTGGTCAGCCTTGCAGTAGAGAGCTTGGTCAAAGAGGAGTTTATGAATGGATTGTCTGAGTTCTTCAAGACCTTCTTGGTTATCATAGTAGTTGAAGAGGTAGTTTTCCCGGCCAATCAAGGTTTCATTGACACAGAGTCGGAAATCGTCATAGGCGCTGGCATGTTCGTCAGTGACTTCGATTTCTAGATCCTGGTGTTGCCCTTGTTCTAGGACATAGTAACCACTCTGAGGCTTGGCATAGAGGTATTGTTCGTGCCGTAATTCCAGCAGGGCTCGTTGGACAGTATCCTTGCTACAGTGGAAGTCAAGGCTCAGTTGACGGATAGAAGGCAGACGACTACCCGTCGGAAAGTTTCCAGACTCGATACCATTTTTCAGATAGGAAACGACCTCTTGGTACTTGCTTTGTTTCTTCATTCCAGACCTCCCTTGATTTTGTTACATTGTACCCTTTTTTTTCTTTCTTGGCAATGTCTAAGGTGTTTCTATCGTTCACATCTAGGGGCAAATGTGGTATACTTAGGAGTAACATTTATAGAATAATACTCTTCGAAAATCTCTTCAAACCACGTCAGCTTCGCCTTGCCGTAGATATGGTTACTGACTTCGTCAGTTCTATCCACAACCTCAAAACAGTGTTTTGAGCTGACTTCGTCAGTCTTATCTACAACCTCAAAGCAGTGCTTTGAGCAATCTGCGGCTCGCTTCCTAGTTTGCTCTTTGATTTTCATTGAGTATAACAGACAAGAAAGTGAATGGATAAGAACGTGCAGGAACCAGTGAAATTATTTCAATACAATACCCTTGGAGCCTTGATGGCTGGACTTTATGGTGGTACCATGACAGTAGGAGAATTGCTAGAGCATGGTGACCTTGGTTTGGGAACCTTGGATTCCATTGATGGAGAATTGATTGTCTTGGATGGCAAGGCTTATCAGGCCAAAGGGTCAGGAGACCAGCCAGAGATTGTGGAAGTGTCGCCAGATGCCCTTATTCCTTATGCAGCAGTAGTACCGCACCAGGCAGAGGTCATTTTCCGCCAGCGGTTTGAGATGACAGACAAGGAATTGGAAGAACGAATTGAGTCTTATTATGATGGGGAAAATCTTTTCCGCTCAATCAAGATTCGTGGGGAGTTTTCGCATATGCATGTGCGCATGATTCCTAAGTCGACACCTGATACCAAGTTTGCTGAGGTCGCAACCCATCAACCTGAATATAGTCGCGACAATGTGGCAGGGACCATCGTTGGTTTCTGGACGCCAGAGATTTTTCATGGTGTCAGTGTGGCAGGCTATCATCTACACTTTATCTCAGATGACTTGACCTTCGGTGGTCATGTCATGGATTTTGTCATCAAGGAAGGAATTATCGAAGTGGGAGCTGTTGACCAGTTGGATCAACGTTTCCCAGTCCAAGATCGTCAATACTTGTTTGCTAAGTTCAATGTTGACGAGATGAAAAAAGATATTGAAAAGGCAGAATAGGAGAAGAAAATGACTATTCATATCATTATTACCATGTTGCTGTTGCTGGCTTTCTTGATAGGGAGCATTTGGTATGCCAAAAAGAAATACCAGATTAATCTAGCTGTCTTGGGCTTGGGGGCTGTTGCCTTCTTTGTCTCTTCACAGATTTTAGAAAAACTGGTGCATATCTTGGTTTTACATCCTCAAAAAGACGGTAGTATTGCCCTCTTGCAAGACCATCCGCTTGTCTATATCATCTATGGCCTAGCCATGGCAGCATTTTTTGAGGAAACTGCTCGTCTTATTTTCTTCAAATGGTTGGAGAAAAAGAGAAGTTTGGAAAAGGCAGATGCCTTGGCTTATGGATTGGGGCATGGTGGCTTGGAGTTGGTTTTCCTAGGTCTTACTAGTTTGATTAATCTCTACATCGTTCTCTCAGCAGTTCAAACGCAAAATCCACAGGTCATGCAATTGCTATCTGAAAATATGTTGAAAACTATTCAGTCGCTATCAGTCTGGCAGATTTATTTGCTTGGTTTTGAGAGAATCTTGGCCCTAGGTTTCCAATTACTCTTGACTGTTTGGGTTTACCAAGCTGTTCGCCAGAAGAAATGGATTTATCTCCTAGCAGCCTATGGACTACATGCCTTCTTTGACCTGGCACCATCTCTAGCCCAAGTTGGCTGGTTAACCAATCCAGTCTTGGTTGAAGTTGTCCTAGCACTAGAGCTCGTTCTGCTTGCCTATGGAACCAAGGCTATCTTTTGCAAAAAATCATAAGAAAAAGGGGGAAACCTCTTTTTTTGTTTAAAATAAGCCCAAGATTTTTTTAGGGTCGTCAAATGGTCTTAAAAATGGTATAATGGAATGAATTTTGTAAAAGGAAGAGTGTCATGTCAGTAAAAGAAAAAATGCTTGAAATCTTAGAAGGAATTGATATCCGCTTCAAGGAACCCTTGCATAGCTATAGTTATACTAAAGTAGGTGGAGAGGCTGATTATCTGGTCTTTCCACGAAATCGTTTTGAGTTGGCTCGCGTTGTTAAATTTGCCAATCAAGAAACTATCCCTTGGATGGTTCTTGGCAATGCCAGCAACATCATCGTTCGTGATGGTGGGGTTCGTGGATTTGTCATCTTGTGTGACAAGCTTAATAACGTTTCCGTTGATGGCTACACCATCGAAGCTGAAGCTGGGGCTAACTTGATTGAAACAACTCGCATTGCCCTTCGTCATAGTTTGACGGGCTTTGAGTTTGCTTGTGGCATTCCTGGAAGCGTTGGTGGAGCTGTTTTCATGAATGCGGGTGCCTATGGTGGCGAGATTGCCCACATCTTACAGTCTTGTAAGATTTTGACTAAGGACGGAGAAATCGAGACCCTGTCTGTCAAGGACTTGGCTTTTGGTTATCGCCACTCAGCCATTCAAGAGTCTGGTGCAGTTGTCTTGTCAGCTAAATTTGCCCTTGCTCCAGGAAGCCATCAGGTTATCAAGCAAGAAATGGATCGCTTGACGCATCTACGTGAACTCAAGCAACCTTTAGAATATCCATCTTGTGGTTCGGTATTTAAGCGTCCAGTCGGGCATTTTGCAGGTCAATTAATTTCAGAAGCTGGCTTGAAAGGCTATCGTATTGGTGGTGTTGAAGTGTCAGAAAAACACGCAGGTTTTATGATCAATGTTGCTGACGGAACGGCTAAAGACTACGAGGACTTGATTGAGTCTGTTATCGAAAAAGTCAAGGAACACTCTGGCGTTACTCTTGAGAGAGAGGTCCGTATTTTAGGTGAAAGCAAGTAGGAAGTTTTAGTTAAAAAGCTGCTGCTATGTCATGGAAAGGGGATGAAAGCCTATCGTCAGTGCAGAAGAATGTAGGCAGTTCAATCTCCTACACGAGGTAGTAGCGGCCTGACAGAGCCCTGATCTGTTAATCTATGAAAAAGAAGGAATAAATGACAATTGAAAAAACCAATTATTGAATTCAAAAACGTCTCTAAAGTTTTTGAAGACAGCAACACCAAGGTTCTCAAAGATATCAACTTTGAGTTGGAAGAAGGGAAATTCTACACTCTTTTAGGCGCATCTGGTTCAGGAAAATCAACCATCCTTAACATCATTGCAGGTTTGCTGGATGCGACGACAGGAGATATTTTGCTGGACGGTGTCCGCATCAACGACATCCCAACCAACAAGCGTGACGTCCATACGGTCTTCCAATCCTATGCCTTGTTTCCACATATGAATGTGTTTGAAAATGTTGCCTTTCCACTTCGCTTGCGCAAGATTGATAAGAAAGAAATCGAGAAACGCGTAGCGGAAGTTCTCAAGATGGTCCAGTTGGAAGGTTACGAAAAACGTTCCATCCGTAAACTCTCTGGAGGACAACGTCAGCGTGTGGCTATTGCCCGTGCCATCATCAACCAACCTCGTGTGGTTTTGTTGGATGAGCCTTTGTCAGCGCTGGACTTGAAATTGCGGACAGACATGCAGTACGAACTGCGTGAACTGCAACAACGATTGGGCATTACCTTTGTCTTTGTCACTCACGATCAGGAAGAAGCCCTCGCCATGAGTGACTGGATTTTCGTTATGAATGATGGCGAGATTGTCCAGTCTGGAACTCCTGTGGACATCTACGACGAGCCGATTAACCACTTTGTTGCCACCTTTATCGGGGAGTCAAACATCTTGCCAGGTACCATGATTGAGGACTACTTGGTTGAGTTTAACGGCAAACGCTTCGAAGCGGTCGATGGGGGGATGAAGCCAAATGAACCTGTTGAGGTTGTTATTCGTCCAGAGGACTTGCGGATTACCCTTCCTGAAGAAGGCAAGCTCCAAGTTAAGGTTGATACCCAGCTCTTCCGTGGAGTTCACTATGAAATTATCGCCTATGACGAACTCGGAAATGAATGGATGATCCACTCAACTCGTAAGGCCATCGTGGGTGAG
>NZ_JAJNSA010000088.1:0-10277 GCF_027497875.1 Streptococcus sp. SM3
GCCGACAGAAATTGCTCTTCTCAACCATGTTTCCAGCTATGTTGGATCTACCTGCTACGTCGTGCACCGCTTAGACAAGGAAACCAGCGGAGCGATTTTATTTGCCAAAAATCCTTTTATCCTGCCCATTCTCAACCGCATTTTAGAAGATAAAAACATCCAACGCGAGTACTGGGCCTTGATCCAAGGTAGCTTAGCACAAAAAACCATCGTCTACAAGGATAAAATCGGACGCGATCGCCACGATCGGCGCAAGCGCCTGGTCGATCCACGCAAGGGACAGTATGCAGAAACCCAGGTGACGCAACTGAAAAAAATCGGGCGCAACAGCCTGGTTAAATGCCAGCTTAAGACGGGGCGTACCCATCAGATCCGGGTGCATCTCTCCCATCATGGGCACCCGATTGTCGGGGACCCTCTCTATAACCCTGCACGCGGAGAGCGACTCATGCTCCATGCTCACCGCTTGACCTTCACCAATCCATTAACCCTTGAAACCATCCAAGTCGAGGCCCCTTCTAAGAGTTTCGAAGAAGGGTTGAAAAAATGAGAAAAGAACCGAAATAGTCTTCTTAGAGACTTTCCTTAAGTGAGTACGGACGTCAGCGAACTTCAAAGAAGTTCCATGACTTAGTTTTGAGCCCCTTCGCTCTTTAATTTCTAGGCTCAGGCTAAAACAGTTTCCCAAACTGTTTTACTCTCAAAACTCCCGAGTGCTTGAAATTCTAATATTTCAAGCACTTTTCTCACTGCGTAAAGTCTCCAGTCATTATCGAATAATTCAAAAGATAAAAATCATTTAAAACAATTGACAGAATCTCTCATTTTATTTTAAAAACTTATCTGCATTCAAAAAAGAAGCCTGTGGCTTCTTTTTTTTATTGATAGCGAGGGGTTGCAAATCCACGGATATTGCCATGTCCGATTCGGTAGGTATTGCGACGGACTTGGTTGTTGGAGTTTCCTTCAATGGTGTGAATGATCCCATTTGAGACGCTTTCAACAATTCCGATATGATCTGCAAAGCCGTTATTTGGCTGGCTATTTTGATCCCAGTTAAAGGTGATGATGTCCCCTGCTTTTGGTGTAGAGGCACCATTTTCATTCCAAATACCCAAGCGTTTGAAGATCTGGATGTGACGTTCGACTCCACATTCACGACCAATCAAACCGCTCAAACCTTCCCGCTGGAAGACGGTTGTGACAAAGATATCACACCAGTCATCGGTCGTCTTCACTGCATAACCTACTGGAAGTGGTTTAACACTGTTGTAATCATTGACCAATTGATGGTGAGCTGCAGTTCCGCCACGAACACCCACTAAACTAGCTGCTGCCCGTAAGACACGGTCCCGTTGTCCATTCGTTACACGAGGACTAAAAGCAGTTTGATCTACTGTCGCACGGGGATGAAGGGCTGTTTGACCAAGGTTAAAGCCTTCAACGCCGCCATCGACATAATCTACATAGACGTGAGTGGTATAGTTACCTGATTGGTACTGGTGATTTGCTGCAGAGACCTGCACTTCTGTATGCATTCCAGAAGGTGCTGTTGAATACCAGAAGAGGTTTTCCTGATGTGCTTGAGACCAGGCTGCGACACGGATGTTCTTAATCCGACGTCCCTGAGGTGCTTGATCCACCGTTACCGTATAGGTTCCAGCACCAGAATTGACATTCTTGATCCCTGTTTGTGTCTTAGTCTTTGCATTACGGAATTCAACTTCTGTACTAGTGCCACCAACACCGATTAGTGAACCATCATTTTGAATGTAGTAAAGGTGAACAAAGTACTTACCGGTAGAATTCTTGTGATCACTCGCTTTGACCGATACTTTATAGTCTCCGTTCGCTTGACGGGTTGCTTCATACCAGCGAATGTCATCTTGGCCATCCTTATCAGACCAAGTTGGAACTTTCACAGTCCGCACCCCTTTAGGGCTATAGACATCCTTGATGATGACGTCAAAGGTGCCCGTGTCCTTGTTGTTGTTAACTATTGAAATCGTACCAATTGGTTTGTTATGCTTAACATCTACCACCGTTTCAGTGATATAATGACGCTGATTTGTGTTATCTACGATATAAAGGTCAGCACGATAATTGCCAAGTGAATTCTTGTGCTCATCGGACTTGATGGTGACACGATAGCTACCATCTGATTGTCTAGTTGCTTTGTGCCAAATAATGTCATCCTGGCCGTTCACAAGACTCCACGATGGGACTAATACCTCTTTAATCCCATTTGGCGCAGAAATATTACGAACTACCGCATCAAAAGTTCCCAACTCAGCATTGTTATTTTCAATAATGAGACTTGCAGTCGGACGAGTTTGGATAACTTCTACCACTTTTTCGGTCAGGTAAAAAGGAGTATTAGAATCATCTACAAGATAGGCATCCGCTCGGTATTTCCCTGTAGAGTTCTTATGATCCGTCGCCTTAATCGTCACGCGGTAAGAGCCATCGGATTGAAGAGTAGCCTTATGCCAGATGAGGTCGTCCTGACCACCAGCAAGACTCCATGATGGAACCAAAATTTCTTTAACTCCATTAGGAGCGACAATATTTCGAACAACTGCATCAAATGTCCCTGCTGCAGTATCGTTGTTTTCAATTGAAAGAACACCGCTTGGTCTTGCGTAATCAACAGCTACTACTTTTTCAGCAATGTAGTGACGATTATTCGAGTTATCAACAACATAAGCATCTGCTCGGTAGTTTCCTTTATTTCCTTTATGCTCACTGGCCTTAATAGTGACACGATAGCTACCATCTCCTTGTTTAGTCGCTTTATGCCAGATAAGGTCATCTTGACCATGCTCTAAGCTCCATGACGGAACCAATACCTCTTTCACACCATTTGGAGCGACAATGTTTCGAACAACCGCATCAAATGTCCCTGCTACAGTATTGTTGTTCTCAATTGAAAGGGTACCACTTGGTCGTGCATAATCAACAGCAACTATTTTTTCGGCAACATAGTGACGATTGTTCAAGGTATCAACAACGTAAGCATCTGCTCGGTAGTTTCCAGTGGAATCTTTGTGATCTGAAGCTTTAATTTTCGCACGATAAGAACCATCAGGTTCTCTCATAGCTTTATGCCATATCAGATCATCTTGACCGTTCTCAAGGCTCCAGGTTGGGACAAGAACTTCTTTTAAACCATTAGGAGCTTCAACATTACGAACAACTGCATCAAACGTTCCTGCCACTGGATTATTATTCTCGATTGAAAGCGTACCACTGGCTTTTGCTTCTGTAGTGGGAATCGTTCCACTTGTTGTCGCTCTTGTTTGTTCTTCCTTTCTATTAGAAGAGAGGCTTGTAAACACAGCAGAAGATGGAGATTCTGTTTCGATCTTTTCTTCAGTAACATATTCGGCAAATTCAACGTTATTTTGAGTAGTTTCATTCCGATATGCTTCTGTATTTGACGAGGTATCTGCCTTTAAAACGATTGCAGCAGTATTTTCAGATGTCTGGTCAGATGAAGTTTGTTCATCAGCCTTAGCCTGTTGCGTTGAAAAGGCTAATAGTACCGCCGCACTCGCATATAAAATTAAATCTTTCTTTTTCATGTATCTTCCCTTTATACAAATTTTATACTTTAATCATTTTACCACACGGTTTCAGCAATGAAAAGTTTTATAGGGCAAATTTTTAAAATTAGTGATATTTTTTTGAAAAACTAAAAAAAGAAGTCCGTCTGACTTCTTTTGATCTTATGCTAAATGTTTTAAGGCCGTCTTTAAGTAGTGACCATCTCGGATTTCCTGACCAACACGCTTGGCATTGTCCACCAAGTCTTGGTAATCAGCATCTGAAAGATTGTCGATGGTCTCCTTCAAATCATGGAGAGACTCTACTGCAATCCCGCAGCCGTTCTCAAGAACAAAGTGAGACAGAGCTGACTGTTTCCAAACCACAAGCGGGAATCCTGAGGCTAAGTAAAGTGACGCCTTGTGAGAGTTATTATAGCGAAGGTACTCGCCGAAAACACCACTACAGGTTTCCGCACTATCCCCATCCCAGACCAGTCCAAAACCACCCTCAAGGGCTGCTGGAAGCTCATCAGGTAGGAAGGAGCCAAAGTAAGTTTCATTCTCTAAAGATCTACTCTCATCAAAACCAACACCATAGAGATTATAGGCAGGTTCTGCAGGAAGAGCATAGAGATAACCAGCTTTTTCCTGGGCCAAATTACCTGCCACAATGATCGGCCGATCTTTTGTTTGGCCGCTCTTTTCTTGAAAATCTGGAATCAAATAGTCAAAAATTCCAAGACTCACAATCTTATCTTCCGCCACTCCTTTATTGACCAAAACAGATTTCATAATAGGATTATGGGCGATGATGACATCAGGTATATTAAGAAAACTTGACTCCTGAAAATGCATACGAATTTTATATCTCAAAGCTATCGAATCCAAGTTACCATTTCGTAGCACCTCTAGATCATGAATCAAAAGGTAGACTTTTATCCCTCTTTTTTGTATTTTCTTAATTAGATGTGTTGTAAAAAAGCTGTGATGAAGCATTGGAAATTGGATTAGCAACTCATCTCCTTGTTGCAATTGATCTAGAGCCCGACCAAAAGCCTTGGATTTATGAAGCTGTGCCTTAAGTGTACTCATCTCATACCAATTATCAACCGAGAGAACCAAGGCTTGATAACCTTCTCTCTTTACAATTTCTTCAACATCATTACGTGCCTTATTACCGGCATTTTTAACATTGTTATCGTGTAAAAATTCTTCTTTTAAATAGTATTTCATCTCTTATTTCTCATTTTTCAAAAGCTGATTTTTCAGGATAGCGTTCTTTCAAGATTTCCTTAAAACGAATGATATTCTCCTCTTTAAAGTCAACTTCATCATTCACACAAAGCAATTTTTTATGTTTATCTTTAAAGATACTCTCTAACCTATCTATTTGATGTAAATTAATCGTTTCACCAAAATTCTTTGATATAGGATAAAACTGATTACTTTCAATTTGCCAATACTGACAGATATATTGATTAACGTCTACTTCGTAGTCTCTAATTTTATTTCGTGACGTTCTATCTAAGGTTGCACCCTCAATTTTCCACAAATACGCCAAGGTGCTTTTTTTCATAGGTGTAGCTAAATGGTTATTCACATAGCCTGTTGGCCCCCATGGCAAAAGTAGCAAGTTTTTCAAAACTAAATGCCCATAGCGGTAGTTAAAAAATTTCCAAGGCGAGGACTTTAGGGCCTTCTTATTAGGAAAATGACGATAGATTAACTCAACATTTTTGTAATAAGTATTTGTATATGATGACCAAGGAACCAAAGCATCATATACCGCAAATAGCTTAGGTTGCCCATTCTTATAAAAATCCGAAGGTTGACTATCCCTAATCAAGTACACATCATCATTGAAATACAAATAATTTTCCGACAATCCTTCGATACGATGAAGATTAAGCTCAATAGCAGCAGAATTATAAGTAGGTAGATACTCTTTAGGGATAAATTCCTTATGAGTAATCCATCTGAGTTTTGGATGATCTAAATTCAACCAGTCAGGCTTTTGACCATTGGTGACTAAGTAAACATTATTCACCCAAGAGGCATGTTTTTCAATCATTCGAAACCAGTAATTAAAAATTCCAAATTCACGGTATCTTAAATCTCCATCAACTAATTCATTAGAAACTGAGATTTGGCCTGTTACTTCTTGTTTCTCACGGATAAACCCCGGGTCACTGCCATCTACCCAGAGGACAACGATATCAATTTTTTCTTGTGTCATTTAGTAAATTCTTTCTCAACGACTTCCAGAGCACGCTCAATGACCACGTGCATGTCGTAGTATTTATAGTCTGCTAGGCGTCCACAGAAGATGACCTTGTCATTTTTAGCAGCTTCTTCTTGGTACTTAGCAAACATGGCGTTGTTTTTTTCATCATTGATTGGATAGTAAGGCTCATCCCCACGTTTCCAATCAGCTGGATATTCACGTGTGATCACTGTCTTCGGTTGGGTTCCATACTCGAAATGCTTATGCTCGATAATCCGAGTATAAGGAATCTCACGTTCTGTATAGTTGATCACAGCATTACCCTGATGATTTTCCTCATCCAAGATCTCGTGTTCGAACCGAAGGCTGCGGTATTCCAACTCCCCATGCTTGTAGTCAAAGTACTGGTCAATCATCCCTGTGAAGACCACTTTTTCAGCAGAGCTTTCCAGTTCTTCACGATTGGCAAAGAAATCAACCCCAAGTTCTACTTCTACATCGCCCAGCATATTTTCGATAATGACATTGTAACCACCAATTGGAATCCCTTGGTAACGGTCGTTAAAGTAGTTATTATCAAAAGTCAAACGCACTGGGAGGCGCTTAATGATGAAAGGAGGCAGGTCTGTTGCAGAACGTCCCCATTGCTTCTCCGTATAGCCCTTGATCAACTTTTCATAGATATCTGGACCAATCAACTTGATGGCCTGTTCTTCAAGGTTTTTGGGCTCAACATCTTTCATATCGGCCGTTTGCTCCGCAATCTTGTCTTTGACTTCTTGAGGAGTCTTTGTCCCCCACATGGCGTAGAAGGTATTCATGTTGAAGGGAAGATTGTAGAGGCTACCCTTGTAATTCGCCACCGGTGAATTGATATAGTTGTTAAATTCAGCAAATTGGTTGACATAATCCCAAACCTTTTTGTTTGAGGTATGGAAAATGTGGGCACCGTACTTGTGAACATTGATTCCTTCAACTTCTTCACAATAAATATTCCCACCGATGTGATCCCGCTTGTCAATCACTTTTACTTTTTTACCACGTTTTGTTGCTTCGTGTGCGAAGATTGCTCCAGACAAACCTGCACCAACAATCAGATAATCGTACATCATAAACTCCTTTTTATAACTTAACTATTCGATTGATATAAGGGATTCTCATTAATATCATAATAATTATAAAACTAATAATTAATGTAAAAATAGGGAAAAATAAGTACGCCCCCACTATGTTAAACCCTATAAACTTTTGCCATATTCTCATAACATAGGTATGTATTATAAATACTCCCATCGTTTGGATCGATAAAAAGTAGATGATTTTATATTTATTAGAGTCAATAGTTAGCGTTAATAATGTAAGAAATAAGCCTAAGCTAATGACTTTTACCAAAAGATTATCATAAAAATATTCAGCAAAAAGATTATGATAAATAGTTTTTGCCATGAAAAATAATATCATTGGTGAAATCAATAACAAAAGCATGCTAACGACTTTCATCCATCCCTTAAATATATATTTTAAATTATCTATATCGAATTGCGCTACAAAGCCACCTAAAATATAGTAAAAGAACCAAGTCCATAATCTAAACGTTTGAATAACATAAGTTTGCACCGGCATTTGAAGCAAAAAATTTACCAATTCAAAAATCAAACCAATAACGACTAATAAAGATAGAATGTATAGATAACTTCTTTTTGAATGTAAAATTTTTTTCAAAATTGGTAAGCATAAATAAATTAATATCAGTGATCCAAAAAACCAAAATTGGAAGAAATAACCTTTTTGTATTAAAGAAGCTGCAATCTTTTTAACTGGATTAGCTGTAAAATCTCGTTTTAAAAGCCAAATGATAAGGTTCCATGAGCACACTGTTATTAAAATCCATTTCACCTTTTCCAGTATATAAGAGTATTTTATTTCACTTTTCCCCAACAATAAATAACCATTTACCATAAAAAACAAAGGAATTGAATAAGTCCCTAAATAATATAAATAGGATGAATAATTCCATATTCTTGTTTCCTTAAATCCCGGCATTGTAGTATGAAGTAAAACAACTCCAATACAAGCAATAACTTTAATAAAGTCTATGTCAATATTCCGTATTTTCTTCATTTCGATTGTTTTCCTATTATTTGTTTTAACTCTTTCACATCTACCACTTTCAGAACTAGAATAGCAAGCAGGTAAATGAGGCCACCAAGCACTGCATACACAAGAACATTTAAAGTAGGTGAAAAATGCAAGAATGGTTTTGCACTTAGCAACAAGCCATACATTATAGCAGAAGCGAGAATAATTTTTGCCATAGACCCAATAATCGGAACTTCCTTAAGGTAATGACGGGTATAGTACAATTGAATGAACCACACCAGTGACTCTGTCAGAACTGATACAATAGCTGCGCCAATAAAACCAAAGTGCGGTAAGAAGAGCAGGTTCAAACCGACACTGACGATAGCAGGAATCGTGGTGGACAGCATAAATTCTTTGTTCTTATCATGCGGGATGAGAATTTGAATCCCCATAATATTGGTCCATCCGATGAAGAACATACGAAAGATCATGATAGCGATGGCATAGCGAGCATCTTGGAAATCCTTCCCTAAGAAGAATCGAACAAAGTCACCGTTGACAATCAGCATGCCGGCAATGATCGGGAAAATGACCAAATTATAAATCAAAAAAGACATTTGATGCATCTTGTTGACAGCCTTGTGGTCCCCTGAGGATAAGAGGCTTGACACCCGAGGCAACATGACACTTCCCAGTGAGGTCACTAGGGTCAGCAAAATATTGACAAGTTTTAAGGCCTGGTCATAGATCCCCACATCCTTTGTAGAGGCGAGAGCTCCCAACATGGTCCGGTCCAAAGTGACATAGAGGGAAATGGCAATCTGCGGTAAAAAGAGCAGAATGACCGGTTTTAAATGCACCCGTGCATAAGCCAAATCAAAACGTGCTTTCCCAATAAATTCACGGGCGGGCAACCACATACTGAGTTGACCTAACAGCTCAAAAATCGTTAGTAAGAATACATAGAGATAAAGATCATTAGCAGACTTAACAAACAAGAAGATGGAGATGACTCCAACCAGTTTGACCGTGATATTTCGAATCGTAATCTTGCGAAAATCTTCCAACCCCTGAAAGAGCCAGGAGATGTCGAGTCCCTTTGATACTAAGCTAAGACCTAAGATATAGGCCACAGGATTTTGCATGGAAGATAGGGTTACACACAAAAGAACATAGAGGGCAAGGGATAAAATCGTAGCCCCCAACTGGAGAGTATAAATCCCCCAGAAATTCTTTTGGATGTCTTTTCGGTGTCCTGAAATCTCCTTGGTTCCATAATTGGCCACTCCTAGGGTCGCCAAAAGGATGAAGTAGGTGACAATAGAGTTGAAATAGCCATAAGTCCCTAAGTCATTTGAACTAAAAACCCGTGTTACATAAGGGGTGGTGATAATCGGCAAGATAATCACCAGTAACTGGTAGGAGAGATTGTAGGCGTAATTTTTTAGCACTTTCATAAGGATGTAACTAGTCTTAATCTTTCTTTTTAACTGGACTTAACTCATTTTATTCAATGTTATTATCTGGATTCATAATAAATAATCGACTGATGAACAAAATTAATGGAGAGTAGCGAAGAACCAACATCTGAGGATCGAACATTCCATGGATAACCATAATTCCTAAGCAAGCCAGTACGATATCTTTTTTAATGGTTATGAAATATTTCATAACTTTAGTAAGAGCAAACAACATGAAGGCACTCACAATCAAACCATCAATAACCAACAACTGCACAAAGGAGCTATCTATGAAATTATAATTACTAGTAAAGTTGCCAAACATATCTAGAGTTTTAAAAGAAATTCGTTGGCCAAATAAAGGCACTCCAAAATTTCGGAAACCATCCACACTAAGGCGCAAACGATTATGCGTAAATTGATCGACTAAGTGAAATAAATTCCCAGATGAATAAAAACAAAAATACAAGATAATCGCTAATGCTAAGATAAAACCGTACTGCGCAAGTGTCTTTGTCCAGAAATTTCCAATGATAAACTCTTTTTTAAAGATTTTAATACTCAACAAAGCATAGGTTAGTAGCAAAATACTTAAGTAAAATGGACTGGATGTCGAAGTTTGTTGGTACATATAAATCGTAGCCAATAGTAAGACCAACAATTCAAGGTAAGAAATTCTTTTACCTCGAAACATCAGATAAGTACACAATGCAAAGAACAGTCTCTGTGATGCAAAGGATACATAGCTAAATCCTAGACTAAAACGGTAGCCACCATCTGCATTCATAAACATATTGGTAATGATACCTTTTTGACTGGCATAAATTGTTAAACAAAGTACCAGGAATGTCGCTATAGAAAAAGTCCCTAATAATTTCCTAAAATCTATATCTCTAGCAGAAAAAACAAGAAGCAACACATTTATATCTAACAATCCATCGCGATTTTTTGCAACTAGAAGCA
>NZ_JAJNSA010000089.1:0-10258 GCF_027497875.1 Streptococcus sp. SM3
TTGTCGGGACGATACTTCTAACCAGTTCAGTTTATACAACTCTGAAACTCATCAAGAATCCAGATACAGAACTATCCGTCAAAAATAGTCTCACTCTCTTTAACGAAGAGTACTTTTCACAAACTTTTTTAACTCTCCTTCTCAAACGCTTCTATCTCTTTTTATGGAGCATTCCTAGTTTGCTCGGGATTTACTTCCTCTTTTACAGTAGCTTTTTAGCAAAGAAATTCGTTGCCCTTCACCCTGAGTTTCCTAATTTGGATCTCACGTCAGTTGAAACTGAACGTTTCCTCATGACCTTTGGTCTCTATTTTCTAGCAAGTATCCTCTTGATGATTGTCGGAAATAGTCTCTATATCCCACAATATTATGCCTATTCACAGGTAGAATTTCTCCTCTGTGATACTCTAGATTTAGGACAAGCCAAACCAGGGCAAATACTTAAAACAAGCCGTTTCTTAATGAAAGGTTACAAATTTCAGCGCTTTGTCCTAGACTTACAACTCCTTCCTTGGTATTTCCTCAATTGGATTACCTTTGGAATTGCTAGTTTCTCACTCCTACCCTACATTCAAATCAATAAAATGATTTTTTACCGAGCAGTATTGGCTCGCAAACGTCCAAAAGCTTGAAGGTTTTCCCTCAAGCTTTTTTCTATCAATGAGTTTCTCCGCCTACCAACTTGAGGTCCTCATCTCCATGTTCTATAATGGCGCCGATTGCCGCTTCTATCCCTTGCCTAATATCCACTAAACTCATAGCTGGAGTAGTCGGTCGATTCACCACCTGTTCCATCATATAAGGAATATGCATAAAACCTGCCTTAACATGTGGAAATTTCTTTTCTACCAAATAGAGGGCCTGATACATCAAATGATTGCAGACAAAAGTCCCTGCCGTATTGGAAACAGAGGCCGGCAAACCTTCTTTTTTTATAGCTTGAACCATCGCTTTAATCGGCAAACTACTAAAGTAGGCCGAAGCACCATCCGCTCGAATGGGAAGGTCAATCGGCTGATTACCTTCGTTATCAGGAATGCGTGCATCGTCTTGATTAATAGCTACTCTCTCAGGTGTCAAGCTGGTTCTTCCACCTGCTTGGCCGATACAGAGGACAAAGTCAGGTTGATAACGGTTCATCTCTTCTTCCAATACTTGGGCCGATTTGTGAAAGACTGTCGGCACTTCTAAGCAACGGACCTCAGCACCATGGATTTCATATGGTAAACCTTTAATGGCCTCCAAGGCTGGATTAACCTTTTCCCCTCCAAAGGGTTCAAAACCTGTCACTAATACTTTCATTTCTAACTCCTCAAAACAAATTCAATGAGACTTTTTTCTTAAAAACAAGTATAACATATTTCCCTTATTCTGGAGTGAAAAGGACTAGAGAGACTAAGATTGACCTTTGAACTTATTTAAAGAGAAAAATACTAATCAAGGCCAAAATAGCTGGTCCGCCTTGCTTCAAAATAATTTTCTTATCTGCTGTGAGAGAGCCATAAGCCGCAGCACCAATCACAAATAAAACAAAAATAGTCACAATTTCTAAATTCTGTGAGAAATAAATTCCATACAAGAGAAAGACTCCTAGCAAAGCATTATAAATCCCTTGATTTTTAAACAATGAACTTACTGACGGACGAGCCAATTCTTCCTTGTCCATGTTAAAGACACGACTAGTCGCTTCTGATTGCGTTGCAATACTTTCCAAATAAAAAATGTAAAAATGCTCCAAAGCAACGATTGTTGCTAAAATAATTGTAATAATTGACATCTACTTCTCCTTAAATTTCTATATTCTCAATACCCAAAACCAATTTGTTTACTAAACGGCTGAGTTCTGTTCTTTCAGACTCTGTTAAGATACTTTCCATCTCTTGCTTAACCTTGATATGTTGCCGAAGGGGATTCACCACTAACTGCTCCTTGGCATACTTCGTAGCCTCTACCAACACTTCCCGCTGATTTTCAGGATTACGATGACGCTCCACCAAACCTTCCTTTTCTAAAATCTTGAAATGCCGTGTCAAGGCGGCCTGATCAATCTTCAAACGCTCCTGAACCGCTATTTGATTACAAGGGGAATGCTTCAGCAAAAATAATAAAATCTGATACCGTGTCAAACTAATCCCAAGCCTTTTTTCAAACAATTGCGTACTCGCTTGCTCAGACAAGCGGAGTTGATAAAGCAAATCTTGAATCTCTATCATTTCTTTCTCCTTTTAATTGATTTATCAATAGTTGACTCATCAATTATAATGCGAAGTAAAATAGATTGCAAGAATGTTGCTTGGATTATTACAAGATGGTAACTTCCCATTCAAATTGACAAAGAAAAAACGAACGAGACTCGCTTCCTATCATGAAAGCTAGATCTCATTCGTAAAAATTATATGACAGAGTCTGGTTTATCCATTCATTGAAACGTGAACGTGGTCATAGTGGTTTTCTGTCACGCTACCACGGTCTGGCATTAGATTCCAAGTATTAGCTGGCCCATATTTGCTATCGAATGGAGCATAGAAACGTTGTTTCCAGATGATGTAACTAATTCCACGGCTGGCCATGTTTTGAATAGCGTATTCCGCAATCTTATCCCCTAGTTCTGAACTTTCTGGTACCATAAAGTCGATAGCCAAACCTTTTCCGTGATCTCCACTGTCTCCTGGACGGTAACCACTAAAGGATGTGATGCCAAACAAGTTGGCGATTTCTTCTTTAAAGGCAGCTGTTTGTGGTTGAAGGCCAGCATTTTCAGATTTCGCTACTGCCAGTCCAGCGTAATCGGGCGCAGCTGGAGCCGCGTAAGTTGTTGAAACTGTTTTCGCCTCTTCTGGTTGATAAGTAGAAACTGCTGTTGTAGCTTCATTTGATGAGGCTACTTCTTTTGATTCTTCTGAACTTGTTGCAGTTGTTTCGGCTACCTTTTCTTCTACTGGCGTTGTAGTTGCTTTCACTGCTGATTCAGCTTGGGAACTTGCTTGTGTTTCCTCTTTCTCAGCTGGAGTCGTTGCCTGAGGAGCTGCTTCTGCAACTGCACTACTTGTTTCGGCTGTTTGCTCCTCTGAGACAGAAGTCTCTGTAGATGGTGCCACTTCTTCTGCAGTAGCAACTGTCTCTGCAACTTCTGAATTTGTTGCTACTTCTTTTGTACTTGTATTTTCTACCGCTTTTGGAGCTTCTGCAATTGGTTGAGAAAGGTCTGCAACCTGAACAGTTTGATCATCAACCGTCACTTGATTGGTTGTCAAATCTGCTGTCGCAGTTGTCACTTCTTCACTAGAGTCTGCTTGAGGAGTTTGGATTTCAACTTCTGTTACTTCTTCAGCTTCATTGACAGTCGTTGTCAAAACAGTTTCTGGGAAAATCAGGTCCATATTGGTGATTTTATTCAAATTCGCAAGAACTGTGACATCTACACCCAAAGCTTCTGCAATAGTGCTCAAGGTATCACCATACTGAACGGTATAACTTGTTTTGTTATCCGTTTTAGTCAAATCATTTTGGATTTGCTCAACACTACGTGCAGTCCAAAGAACTTCTTCTGCTTGAGTTGCCAATACTGGGGCAAATGACAAGGCTACTGTTGAAGCTAATAATATTCTTTTCTTCATTCTTTCCTATTCCTTTCAAATGAGTACCTGTCTATCATAACACAAAAAATGCAGAAAAAAAGCCCTCTTGAGCCTATTTAACAGAACTGTCCATTCCTTGTAACAAACTTGGTTACTTGAAATAGTTTGTTAGGTCTCTGTCACAAAACTGACACAATCTTATCGTTCCCAATCCCCAAAAATATAAGGAATATCTGCTAACCCTTGAATCCTGTGATTTCCTTCATAAGTCGACTCTAAAAAGTTGATACTTTGAATCCCACTATTCTGGGCAAATTCCACATCCAGAGTCCGATCCCCTATATAATAGGTCTTCTCAGAATCCAACTGATACTTGCCTAACAGATAGGTAGCCGCTTCTGAACTAGGTTTACGCGCAAAGCCACTCTGACTTGTTAAAATCTCCGTAAAAAAAGATTCCAAACCCAAGTCTCTTAGAATGGTAAAAGCATTATCTCCTTTATGAGTGTAGACAAACTGTTGAATTCCTGCTTGATCTGCCCAATGCAACACCTCACGCGCACCTGGCATCAAAACTACCTGAGCATTCTTCTCAGCCAAACTCTGGGCACGCACCTGATTTAGCACTTCCACATCCAGCTTTCTCTCTTCTGCCACCTGCACAAATAAATCTTGCACAGAAAACTTGAGGATAAACTCTCTCACCTGCTCCTTATCATAAGGAATAGAAAACTGAGCAAAAGTTTCCTCAATCCCTGACAAAATCGCTTCGTAAGAGTCCAATAAAGTCCCGTCTAAATCCCAAATAAAAGCTGTTTTTTGCATTCCCTATCCTTTCAAGCTCATATAACGCTGGTAACGGTAACGTAGAAATAACCAACGAAAACCATTATCCAAAAGGGTTCCAGTCCAAATACCGGGCAAGCCCCAACCAAGCACAATCCCCATCAGATATCCTGTTCCAATGCGGATACACCACATTCCTATACTTGTCGCATAAAAGGGAAGCCGAGCATTGCCCAAACCCTGCCAGACTGCTGTATAGATGACTGTTCCTATCGTCATAGGAGTACCAAGTAGTGAAAAAAGTATCACTAGCACACTAGCCTCCACCGCTAGAGAATCAGTCGTATAGAGATGAGTTAGTGGTATACCCAAGGCATAGATACTGAAGGTCAAGGGTAACATGAGAATCAGAGAAAGCCAAAAGGTTTGCTTGCTCAAACTAGCTACTCTTTCCCAATTATCCTCTCCAACTGCTCGAGCTACCAGCATGACCGTTGCCGTAGCAACTCCAAAAGCAGGCATGTAGTTAAACTGGGTCAAAACTTCTCCGACCGCATTTCCCGCCACTGCCTCTGTCCCGAAAGACACAACCAAGGCAATGATCACGACATCACCAGCCCGCATCATAAGCCGCTCTCCAGCTGCTGGAAAAGCTAAGGTCAATAGTTCCTTATCTAAACCAAAAGTCGGTTTCTCAAAAGGCAACTTTAATTGCGACCATAAAATCACAAGACCTACCAAACGAGACAGAATTGTCCCCCAAGCAACACCCGCTATCCCCATATCCAGAACAAAAATAGCTAGACTTGAAAAAAGAATATTCAAAGCATTGGATAAAAGACTCACATAGAGGGGCAAACGTGGATTATGCGTTGCACGAATCAAAGCTCCCAGACTAGTCATTAAACCTAATAGAACAATCGATCCGCCTACCAAGGATAGGTAGAGTCCACCACTCTCAGCTACATCTCTCTCCGTCCCCAAAAGTCCTATCATCTCTTTCCCAGAGAAGATGGACAAAGCTCCTAAAAGGAAACTTAATAATAAGGTAATCTTCAACGCCTCAGTCACATGATAGGCTAGCATAGATTGATCCTTCTGCCCCAAACTTTTTGAAATAACACTGGAAATAGCAGCCCCCAGAGCGATGAAAATCGCCTGGTAAATCGTGATAATATTACCAGCTACTGATACACCCGAAATAGCTATCAAGCCCAAGTGGGCTACCAAGTAACTATCCACCATCCCCATGAGCATCTGCAAAAAGTTTTCGCCCATAGCTGGTAAGGCAATATTAAGAATGTCTTTATTTTTCTTAAACAATCCTTCCTCCTGATGAAAAGAAACTCAGTTGGTTTCCCAACCGAGTTTACTCCCTCTGTCTTAAAGTCCTAGATAAGCCTCAACCGCTACTTGCATGTCTGTTGCTGCAACAGTTGTCTTATGACGAACAGGAGCTGTTTCAAGCCCGTCAACTGCTGGCGGCACTGCCACTCCTGAAATATCATGTAATTGAGCCAAGGCTTCAAAGTCGCCAAGCCCTGATTTTCCAATTACAGCTTCTACTGCAACCACTGGGAACTTGTATGGACTCGCTGTTGAAGCAATCACTGTCTTAGTCACATCGCCAGTAGCCGCTTGGTATTTCTTATAAACTGCCGAGGCAACCGCCGTATGTGGATCCTCGATATAAGAATCTGACTCATAAACACGCTTGATTTCTGCCGCTGTTTCTTCCTCAGTCGCATATTCAGCTGCAAAGAGATTAAGAATCTCTGCATCAAAGTCTGTCAACTCATATTGTCCTTGCTTGTTCAAGGCATTCATGAGTTCAGCTGTTTTAACCGCATCATTACCTAAAAGATGGAAAATCAAACGCTCCAAGTTTGAAGATACCAAAATATCCATAGATGGACTAGTAGTCACTTTAAACTCACGTTTCTTGTCGTAAACACGTGTCTTGAAAAAGTCTGTCAAAACATTGTTGTCATTTGAAGCACAGATTAATTTGCCAACTGGAAGACCAATTTGCTTAGCATAAAAGGCAGCCAAGATATTTCCAAAGTTTCCTGTTGGTACTGTGAAGTTGACCTTATCACCAGCCACAATCTCACCAGTCTTAACCAACTGAGCGTAGGCATAAACATAATAAACAATCTGTGGCACCAAACGACCAATATTCATAGAGTTTGCAGATGAAAATTGCAAGTTGTTGGCCTCTAATCTTTCACGAAGAGCCACATCATTAAACATATGCTTCACATTTGTTTGCGCATCGTCAAAGTTACCATCAATGGCGATAACATGAGTATTATCACCAGTCTGAGTGGTCATTTGCAACTCTTGTACCTTGCTGACACCATCCTTTGGATAAAAGACAATAATCTCAGTTCCAGGCACATCCGCAAACCCTGCCATAGCAGCTTTCCCAGTATCACCAGATGTCGCTGTTAAGATGACAATCTTGTTCTCCAAACCATGCTTCTTAGCAGCTGTTGTCATAAAGTATGGCAAAATAGACAAGGCCATATCCTTAAAGGCAATTGTTGAACCATGGAAAAGCTCCAGATTGTATTGTCCGTCTAATTTCACTAATGGTGCGATAGCTGGAGTATCAAACTTGCTATCGTAGGCATTGTTGATACAGTAGTCCAACTCTTCAGCTGTAAAGTCATCTAAAAATGCTGACAAAACAAGCTTAGCAACTTCCTGATAAGAAGCATCTTTCAATTTGTCAAAATCCAAATCTACCTTTGGATAAGTAAGCGGTGTAAACAAACCACCATCCGTTGCCAAACCTTGCAAAATTGCTTGGCTAGCAGTTACTGTATTGTTGGCATCACGCGTTGATTGATAAACTAATGTCATTACTCTCTATCCTTTATCTATAGTCTCATCCATTATATCATGATTTTTCAGAAAATTCTCCTTTTACAAGAGAAATTATAGGCTCAATTCTTCTTTCAAAGGCTGTAAGTAGGTCATTTCTTGCTTATTTCTCATCTCCAGTCCTTCCTCAGCTAGAAGGAGTAAATCTTTGGAAAATTCAATAATCGCAGTTTTTTCCTCAGCTATAAGATTTTTTTTAGAAAATTCCCGTCTTAAAAACTTGTAATCACGACCAAATTCTTTAAAGAAAGGTGCTGTTTCTAAGTAAGCTTCTAACTTATCTAAATTAACCAACAATCCTAAGTGAAAAGTTGCTGAAGCGAAGGTTCTATCTAGAGGTTGAGTACACACACTACGAAACTCAACTGTTCCGCGAGTCGTTAAGTCTTGGTACTGATAACTACGATGGGTTTCAAAATCCTTCTCTTGAGGATAAATAATAATCTCATCCCCATTAAGCGAATATGCTTGGATTTCAGGTGTAGTCAGGTACTCGCTTGCCTGAATGGGATAAAAATAATAGGTTTGTTCTTCACGTTCCGCAGTAAAAATTGCAGAATGATCTAGATAATCAAAAAAATCATCCTCATCTTTAAAGAGTCTAGCATTGACCCCGACATTTTCTGGATAGATACCATGCATCGATTCTTCCCAGAAAATATCCCTTGAAATTTTCGTATCCCAATCCTCACCTGAAAACTCAGAATTTGCAAATAAATAAGCCTTAACTGCTTCAATTTGGGTAAAAGCATTAATCACTCGTAAATAGTTAGACTTTGAAACATCCAGTTGTACCTGACTCCCACAGATAAAAGCACCATATTCAGGGAAATGATGCAAGTCTGATTTAGCAACATTTCTACTCATATTCAAATAATCCATCAACATCTGATAGCGTGGATAAGCCACTGGACAATTCTCATTTTTATCCCAGTTGGGATGGATACCACAGCCAACAATAGCATGATTTGATTCAGCTAACTTCTTCTGGATTGCCTCCATATAAATATTAAAACGTTCTTCAACTTCTTGTATCGTTTCAGCCTTACCAAATGCAAACTCAATCGTAGTATAGGAAACTTCAAATAAAATAGCATCTTGACTTACTGGATCTACTAACTGGATAGGATTCCCAAAATCATCTACCTTTTCGACAGTAAAATCAAAAGAAGAAACTAAATATCGGAATAAATACTTGATAACTTCAACATCTGTAGCATCCCCTTCCAAGTTTACAACAGGATATTCCAACTCAATCCCGACAAACAATTCAGGATTTTCTTTAATATTTTTTAAATACCGATGTTTTAATAAATCGATAGAACGAGACATACTTCCCTACACTTTCATAATCTAAATAAAATTTGAATAACTATTATTATACCAAAAATAATATAAAAAGGAACGAAGATTTACAACGTTCCTTAACTCTATACTATACCGGCGGCCGGGGTCGAACCGGCACGTCCTTGCGGACACTGGATTTTGAGTCCAGCGCGTCTGCCAATTCCGCCACGCCGGCAAATAGTAACTGGGGTAGCTGGATTCGAACCAACGCATGAGGGAGTCAAAGTCCCTTGCCTTACCGCTTGGCTATACCCCAATAATATAAAATAGGCGAGTGATGGGGATCGAACCCACGCATGCCAGAGCCACAATCTGGTGTGTTAACCACTTCACCACACCCGCCATAATTCTATTAACACGGGCAGTAGGAATTGAACCCACACTGAAGGTTTTGGAGACCTTAGTTCTACCTTTAAACTATGCCCGTAAAATGGAAGGGGAGGGATTCGAACCCCCGAACCCGAAGGAGCGGATTTACAGTCCGCCGCGTTTAGCCTCTTCGCTACCCTTCCAAAATATATAAATGGCGCGAGACGGAATCGAACCGCCGACACATGGAGCTTCAATCCATTGCTCTACCAACTGAGCTACCGAGCCTTATTGCGGGAGCAGGATTTGAACCTACGACCTTCGGGTTATGAGCCCGACGAGCTACCGAGCTGCTCCATCCCGCGTTAATACAAAAGGAGGATGTGGGATTCGAACCCACGCACGCTTTTACACGCCTGACGGTTTTCAAGACCGTTCCCTTCAGCCGGACTTGGGTAATCCTCCAAAATAGTCCGTACGGGATTCGAACCCGTGTTACCGCCGTGAAAAGGCGGTGTCTTAACCCCTTGACCAACGGACCAAACTTTATGGGCACGAGTGGACTCGAACCACCGACCTCACGCTTATCAGGCGTGCGCTCTAACCACCTGAGCTACGCGCCCAAGTTAAAAACTTGGTAATGTAATTTGAACAAAGTTCAAAGCGGGTGACGAGAATCGAACTCGCGACAACAGCTTGGAAGGCTGTAGTTTTACCACTAAACTACACCCGCTTAAATGGGAGTTAACGGGATCGAACCGCTGACCCTCTGCTTGTAAGGCAGATGCTCTCCCAGCTGAGCTAAACTCCCTAGAGCTAAGCGACTTCCATATCTCACAGGGGGCAACCCCCAACTACTTCCGGCGTTCTAGGGCTTAACTTCTGTGTTCGGCATGGGTACAGGTGTATCTCCTAGGCTATCGTCACTTAACTCTGAGTAATACCTACTCAAAATTGAATATCTATTCAAATCAAGAAAACCGTTCGCTTTCATATTCTCAGTTACTTTGGATAAGTCCTCGAGCTATTAGTATTAGTCCGCTACATGTGTCGCCACACTTCCACTTCTAACCTATCTACCTGATCATCTCTCAGGGCTCTTACTGATATAAAATCATGGGAAATCTCATCTTGAGGTGGGTTTCACACTTAGATGCTTTCAGCGTTTATCCCTTCCCTACATAGCTACCCAGCGATGCCTTTGGCAAGACAACTGGTACACCAGCGGTAAGTCCACTCTGGTCCTCTCGTACTAGGAGCAGATCCTCTCAAATTTCCTACGCCCGCGACGGATAGGGACCGAACTGTCTCACGACGTTCTGAACCCAGCTCGCGTGCCGCTTTAATGG
>NZ_JAJNSA010000090.1:0-10220 GCF_027497875.1 Streptococcus sp. SM3
ACATCTTTTCTGTTAGCTTCTCCTACCGCAGTAACTAAAACAGATGCATCACATTTTTGTGTGATAATAGCTGCGTCGATAACGATACCAATAGGCGCTGTATCAACAATAATATAATCAAAATACTTGCGAAGTGTGTCAATCATAGTGCTAAAATTTTCACTTTGCAATAAAGCAGTTGGGTTGGGTGAGATAGACCCAGCTTGAACCACAAATAGATTCTCAACATTGGTATCACATAAACCATGAGATAGGTCTGTTGTTCCAGATAAAAATTCTGTCAATCCAGTAATTTTTTCACGTGACTTGAAGACACCTGACATGACAGAATTACGAATATCAGCATCTACTAACAGGGTCTTGTAACCTGCACGCGCGAATGCCCAAGCAATATTTGTAGAAGTCGTTGACTTTCCTTCACCCGGTTTTACAGAAGTGATAGAAATTACTTGTAAATTATTTCCACTCAATTGTATATTCGTACGCAAGGCATTATAGTATTCTTCCGCTTTTTTGGCCAGATCTAATTTTTTCTGTGCTATTTCTAATGTCGGCATATCTCTCTCCTATTTCAACTTATCCAAATTTGGAACAACTCCCAACAATGCGATTTGCATAACATCTTCAATATCCTCTGGACGTTTCACTCGTGTGTCAACCAGTTCAACGATAAGAACAGCGATAACCATAAAGGCTGTTCCTCCAAGTAGCCCGATAATTGTATTTCTACGAATATTTGGAGAAGATGGTGCTGTAGCCGGACGAGCTTCTTCAAGTGTTGTGACATCAGAAACGCGTGTGATACTGATAATCTTTTCAGCGGCAACTTCTCTCAATGAGTTAGCAATACGACTAGCTTCCTCAGGGACTCTATCATTAACTGAAATAGAAACGATACGGGTATCGACTGGTACGGTTACTTTGATTTTACTAGCCAAAGCTTTTGGTGATAGATCTAATTTTAAATTAGATGTAACTTTTTCCAAAACATCTTGAGACAAAATAATTTCACGATAGTCTTTAACCAAGTATGATCCAGCTTGCAAGTCTTGGTTTGTCAAACCAGGCTTATCTCCCTGATTACGGTTAACTACATAAATCCGTGTAGTACTAGTGAACTCCGGTTTAACGATAAAAGCACTATAAGCAAAAGCTAAAGCTCCAGCTACAATTGCTACCAATGCAATTAGAATTTTTCGTTTCCAAAGAATTTTAAGCAGATGAAATACATCGATTTCCATAGTATTTTGTTCTTTCATATTTTCTCCTAAATTATTTGATCCATTATAATTTTCCTAGGGTTCTCTACAAATAGTTCTTCAGCCTTGGCTTTACCATACTTTTTAGAAATAATCTGATAAGCCTCCTCCATATAAGGGGGTCTACTATCTAAGTTATGCATATCACTTGCAATGACATGAACCAGGTCTCTCTCCAAAAAATATTGGGCTCTCTTTTTCATAAATTTATAGGTTTCGCCAAAGAGCCTAGGTTTTAGAACATGAGAACTATTTACTTGCGTATAGCATCCCATATCAATCAGTTCTTGAACACGTTTTTCATTGTTTTCCAACGCATCATAACGTTCAATATGAGCAATCACTGGTGTAATCCCTAACATCAAAATATTGCTTAACCCTTTATGAATATCGCGATAGGGTGTATTCATACTAAATTCAATCAAAGCATAACGACTATCATTGAGAGTAGGAATACGCTTGTTTTCAAGTTTTTCTAGAACATCTGGAGTATAGTATATCTCTGCTCCATAAGCAATGACCAAATCATCTGCCACTTCTTTAGCAATCTCACGAACCTTTAAAAAATTCGTCGCTATTTTTTCTTCTGGAGTCTCAAACATCCCTTTTCGACGATGTGAAGTCGAAACTATCATTCGAACCCCTTGATTATATGCTTCTCTTAAAAGAGATTTACTATCTTCTATAGACTTTGGGCCGTCATCTACATCAAAAACAATGTGAGAGTGGATATCAATCATATCATCTTCCCTCCATCACATCTTGTATCGCACTTTTAACAGCTGCTAGACTACTATCATCGATTTCCATCATATAGAGGTTACTATCTGGCATAGCATAAGAAGGAAGTCCCATTCGACCTGTACCTTTGAGATCTTGAGAGTTGACTTTATAACTGCCACCACTCTCCAATTGAGTATTAACCAAATCCATCATCGTTTCGATCGGCATATTTGTTTGAAGGGAATCTTGCAAGCCTTGAATGATATCACTATAATTTTTCAATGCTTCGGTAGAAGTTAATTTCTGAATGATTGCGACAATGACCTTTTGTTGATTACGGCCACGGTCACGATCCCCATCAGCTAAAGAGTAGCGCTCACGAACAAACCCAAGAGCTTGCTCAGAATCTAAATGAACATTTCCTACTGGGAAATGGAACTTCCCGTGACGAGATGTAAACTCCTGATCATTGTACACATCTACACCACCTAAAAGGTCAATCAATTTCAAGAACGAAGTGAAGTTCAAGCGAACATAGTAGTTAATATCAACTCCATAAAGATTTTCCAAAGTATGAATAGATGAGTCTACTCCATAAATACCTGCATGAGTCAACTTATCTTTTTGATTATTCCCTCCGTCTGCAATCGGAACATAGGAATCTCGAGGGGTAGTTGTTAATAAAATTTTTTTAGAATCTCGATTTACAGTCATCAAAATATTGACATCTGAACGAGAAACCGAACTAATTGGTCCGTAAGTGTCAATACCACTCACATAGACATTGAAGGACTTGTTCTTAGAAACTTTAGGAGCAGCTACTTCTTTGGTGATATTTTTAGTGTAGATTTTCCTAATTTTTGATGCGTAATCAGGGTATTCAGATTCTATAATATTTTCAAAGACGCTATTTAATACAATTGCTTTCGCTTCACCTGATACCAAACTCTTATAAGCCGCAAGATATGAGGTGCTTTGTTCAACCGTCAATTCTTTGCTCTGACTAGCTTTGATATCAGCTATCAATTTTTGAATATTCTCATTATCTGTATCCGTTGGCCCTGTAACACTATCTAGTTGTGTGACATTATGAACGTCACTATCTTTCAGAACAACAACACTCATTGAGTATTCTGAGTAATTTGACGTAGAATTGATATGACTAGTAAAGCCTACAAATTGTTGCAGTGCAAAAAAAGAAACTGAACTCATTAAAATAGCTAGTGTTAAAAAGAAAATCGTAAACTTTTCTGCTTTTCTATAAATGATCAAAAGCAGACTCGCTAAAGCGACCAAAATCACTACAGCTGCCGTCATAACATTCAGATATCTAAACGCCAATATATTATGTCTAAAAATCAAGAACAGCAAAAAACCACCCAATAATACATAAATGGTTAATAAGGCTATATTAATACTCCGCTTAACTTTACCCGAACGGGCTCTTTTTGAACGTTTATTCATAGTTTTCCCCTATATGTTGATTATCAGAATTATTATATCACAATCATGAAATAATTTCCATTTATTCCTTTTTTTATCAGCGTTTTCAATGCATCTTCTAAATGTACTCCGAAGGAATAATTGTTTTTTATAACCTGTATAGTATCTATCGTTTCCTATTTTGACATTCTCGTTTCATAGACAGAAGAATCAAAAATATAACAAACGAGGTCCCTTACGGAACCTCGATAATCTATTTAACATGATTTTCTGCTTCTTTTTGAGCTTTTTCGATTGCTTTTTTGCTTTCTTGCTCCCATTTGGCCTTGGCTTCTTCATACTGTTTGGTTGTCACAGTATCTTTTTGCAGTTTCATATACTTGTAGTTATTGCCATCACCCTTGATGCCGACCAGTGAATAGCCTCTTGTAAATGGCGTCACTTTGGTTACAGAAGCTGTTCCACCACTTGACATGGCTGACATAATCAGAGAATTGTCAATCATCCAAGCCTGTGCTTCAGCATATTTTTCATAGCGTTTGGCTACATCTTTATTTTCACTATCTGCATCTTTGAGCATCTTGGTGTAGGTATCAAGCCCCAAGCTAGCAATCTTAGCTTTATCCTCTTGAGCATCTAAACCAAAAATCTTGAGGTAGAACCCATCCTCTGCATTGAAAGGATTGAGATAAGTTGACGGATCTTGGTAGTCACCTACCCAGCCATCAAAGTTCAAATCGTAGTCTCGATCAGCTGGCGTTGGCGCTAAAAAGGCTACGTTATTAAAATCATCTGTTGAAAGTTGTTGAACATCAATGACAATGTTATCAGCACCTAAAACTGACTCAAGGGTCTGCTTAACTGAGTTCATGCCTGTCACAGCATTTTTACTTGTCTGATCAACAGCCACATCCAAGTGAATAGGGAAAGTCACACCTTGACTTGCCAATTCTTTTTTAGCTTCCGCAAATTTTGCTTGGGCTTTTTCTTTGTTAAAATAGGCATCCTGAGCATCTGCCAAGTTAATATCTGACCATTCTGTGCCATAGTTGACCAATTTAGAAGCGACTACTTCTCCAAAGGTCTTGTCTCCAACTTGGACAAATGTTGGAGGCACTAGGGTGTTACGAAGAGTCTTGCTAGCTGCTTCTTCCCCATTTGACTGGGCAGAATAGGCTGTGCGGTCCAAGGCAAAGTTCACTGCTTGGCGGAAGTTCTTGTTCAAGACAGCCGTCTCAGTTGACTTCTTCTGCTCATCTGTCGTTTTAGACGTATGGTTGTATGCCTTACGGTTGACGTTGAAATTAAAATACCAAGAAGTCTTGTCCTGCAAACTATAGACGATATTATCCTTATATTTTTCCTTGATCTTAGCAAAGTTAGAACTATTTGGATAAACTCCAGCGATAGAATAAGCTCCACTTTCAAAGTTACGGATGGTCAATTCTTGGTCTGAACCATCAAAGTAAGCCAATTTTACGTGTTCAATCGATACTTTGTCATGATCATAGTAATGCGGATTCTTCACATACTCGATCGATGATTTTGATGTGAAATCTTTTAACAAATAAGGTCCGCTGTAGAGAATGCTATCTGGAGATAGGGTCCCAAAATCTTTCCCTTTTGAGTTTAGAAACTCTTCATTCACTGGGAAAAGAATACTGTTGGTTGTTTTTGAGTTCCAGTAAGGTTCTGGGCGTGCTAAAGTATACTCAACAGTCTGGTCGTCAATGGCTTTCACTCCAACCTTAGAAAAGTCAGAATCCGCTCCTGTAATATAATCATTCAAGCCCTTGATTGAGTTTTGAATCAAGTCAAGCGCCTGTGATTTATTATCCACTGCATACTTGATACCTGTCACAAAATCTTGTGCTTTGACTGGGGCGTACTCTTCACCGTCAGCCGTGAACCATTTGGCATCTTTTCTCAGTTTGTAGGTATAAGTCAGACCGTCGCTTGAAACAGACCAGTCTTCTGCCAAAGACGGAACTAAGTTCCCGTGATTGTCATTTTCAAGCAAACCATCAACTAGGTTGGTAATGATGGCTGTATTATCAGCGTAGTAGTCTAATAAATAGTTAAATGTAGTTGGATTTCCACTAAAGGTTGATGAGTAAGTTTTTGTATCTGAACCTGATTGTCCGCAAGCAGCTAAAAGTAAAGCAGCCGCAAAGGTCAGGCCTGCGCTAAGGACACGCTTTTTTGTATTCATCTTCTTTCTCCTTTATGTTAGTTTTTGTAACATAAGTTTATTTTACCAAAATAGCAAGCATTTGTAAAGTTAATTGAATTTCTAGAATGAAAGTTTATAAACTTTTGTCATAAAAAAAACAAAGGATTTCTGCCTTTCATACAGTCCTCCCTTGTTTTTATACGATTTCATTTTTAAATTTTTCTGTAAAAAATGTTTATAGTAATTCCACACAGAAAGCATCCCATGGAGCCAAGATTTGTTTTTCAAAGGCTTCCTGAGCCGTGGTATTTTCAATCAAGACAGATTTGACTTTTCCTTCTACTGTCAAGTCTTGTTCTTCATTGGACAAGTTTGCCACAACTAGGAAACGACGGTCCCCATCTTTACGGATATAGGCAAAAACCTTGTCAGCCGTATCAAGCAATTCAAAGTCAGCTCGAATCAGCCAACTATTCTCCTTACGGATTTGAACCAGTTTCTGATAAGTATAGAAAATAGAATCGGGATTTGCCAGCGCTTCTTGAACGTTGATTGCTTGATAGTTTGGATTCACTGCCAACCAAGGTTGACCTGTTGAGAAACCAGCATTTTTGCCCTCGTCCCATTGCATAGGGGTACGGGCATTGTCACGACCAATGACACGGATACTGTCCATGATTTCTTCCATCGGAACGCCTTTTTCAAGAGCTTCACGCGCATAGTTGAGGGATTCAATATCTTCTACTTGGTCCAGTGTTTCAAACGGATAGTTGGTCATCCCAATCTCCTCGCCTTGGTAGATATAGGGTGTTCCTCTCATGAGATGAAGCAAGATTGCAAAGGCTTTGGCAGATTTTTCGCGGTATTCTTGGTCATTTCCCCAGATTGAGACGATACGAGGGAGATCATGATTGTTCCAGAAGAGCGAATTCCAACCGTCCTCAACTCCTAACTCTGTCTGCCATTTGTTGAAAATCTCTTTTAACTTAGCGATATTCAGCTCTTTTTGATAGTGCCATTTAGGTTGCCCTTCCTGATACTGAAGACAGATATGTTCAAACTGGAAGACCATAGACAATTCTTGACCCTTTGGATCAGAGTAGAGTTTGGCAATTTCTGGTGTCGCCCCCCAAGTTTCTCCCACTGTCAAGAGATCTTTATCCCCAAAAGTTGCCTGATTCATTTCCTTGAGATAAGGATGGAGCATAGGACCGTTATTGACTACTTTCTCATCAGGAATCTTACCAATCATGTCAATAACATCCATACGGAAGCCGCCAATGCCTTTATCAATCCAGAAGTTCATCATCTCATAAATTTTCTGGCGAAGTTTTTCATTCTCCCAGTTGAGATCAGGCTGTTTCTTGCTGAAAAAGTGGAGATAGGATTGACCTGACTTTTCATCGTATTCCCAAGCAGACCCACTAAAGATGGAATCAAGATTGTTGGGTTCATCCCGCCAGATATAGTAGTCTCGCTCAGGACTGTCAGGATTTTCACAGGCCTCGACAAACCAAGCATGCTCATCTGAGGTATGATTGACCACTAAGTCCATGATGATACGAATATCACGTTTCTTAGCTTCCGCGATCAGTTGGTCCATGTCCTCCATAGCTCCGAAAATAGCTGCAATCGCTTGATAATCAGCAATATCATAGCCATTATCATCCATAGGACTGTCATAAACAGGAGAAAGCCAAATCGCTGTAATTCCTAACTTGGCTAGATAGTCTAACTTACTGGTAATTCCTGGCAAATCGCCAATTCCATCTCCGTTGCTATCCATAAAGCTCTTAGGATAAACTTGATAGACTACGGCATTGTGCCACCACTTTTCTTGCATCTTCTTACCTCATTATTTTAATAATCTATAGTCTATGATAGCGCTTTTCAGATTTTTATGCAAGCGTTTGCCTAATCTTTTTGATTCCTTTTTTAACTCCATAGTTTCCTAACTTCCAATTTTTTATTATAATAGAGGTCAGAGGTAAAAAAATGAAAAAACAAGCTTTTAGTTCTGAACAATATTTGAATCTACAGCGCGACCACATTTTGGAGCGCATTAACCAATTTGACGGCAAGCTCTACTTGGAGTTTGGTGGCAAAATGTTAGAAGATTTCCACGCTGCTCGCGTGCTTCCTGGTTATGAGCCTGACAACAAAATCAAGCTCTTGCAAGAATTGAAAGAGCAAGTCGAGGTTGTCATTGCCATTAACGCTAGCAACATCGAGCATTCTAAAGCACGTGGCGACTTGGGCATTTCTTATGACCAAGAAGTTCTTCGTTTGATTGATAAATTCAATGAATTAGGGATTTTTGTCGGCTCCGTTGTCATTACACAATACGCTGGCCAACCAGCTGCAGATTCCTTCCGCAACCAACTTGAGAAAAACGGAATTGACTCTTATCTTCATTATCCAATCAAAGGATATCCGACAGATATGGATCACATTATTTCTCCAGAAGGTATGGGAAAAAATGACTACATCAAAACCAGTCGCAACTTGATCGTCGTAACCGCTCCTGGACCTGGTTCTGGAAAATTAGCAACCTGTATGTCAAATATGTACCACGATCAAATCAATGGTATCAAGTCTGGTTACGCTAAATTTGAAACCTTCCCAGTTTGGAATCTTCCCCTTCATCACCCAGTCAACTTGGCTTACGAGGCTGCCACAGCAGACCTTGATGATGTCAACATGATTGACCCCTTCCATCTCCAAACCTACGGAGAAACCACTGTCAACTACAACCGTGATATCGAAATCTTCCCAGTGCTCAAGCGCATGTTAGAACGTATCCTCGGTAAATCTCCATACGCTTCACCGACAGACATGGGTGTCAACATGGTTGGTTTCGCTATTACTGATGACGATGCTGCTGTCGAAGCTTCTAAACAAGAAATCATCCGCCGTTACTATCAAACTGTTCTTGATTTCAAAGCCGAAAAAGTTGGCGAAGCAGCTGTCAAGAAAATCGAGTTGCTTATGAATGACCTCGGCATCACACCAGCAGACCGTAAGGTTGCTGTTGCTGCACGCCAAAAAGCTGAAGAAACTGGCGGACCAGCCCTAGCCCTTGAATTGCCAACTGGGGAAATTGTCACTGGTAAGAACTCAGAACTCTTTGGCCCTACAGCCGCTGCTCTTATCAACGCTATCAAGAAATCAGCTGATATTGCTAAAGAAGTGAAACTAATCGAACCTGAAGTTGTTAAGCCAATCCAAGGTCTTAAGATCGATCATCTGGGTAGCCGCAATCCACGCCTTCATTCAAATGAAATCCTGATTGCACTTGCTATCACAGCTACGGAAAATCCTGATGCTGCTCGTGCTATGGAAGAACTTGGCAACCTCAAAGGAAGCGAAGCCCACTCAACCATCATCTTGACAGATGAAGACAAGAATGTCCTTCGTAAACTGGGTATCAATGTAACCTTTGACCCTTACTACCAATACGACCGCTTGTATCGTAAATAAAGATTTCAACCTCTCCACTCTCGGAGAGGTTTTCTCTCTGTCCCAGGAGCCAGCTTTATGTTATAATGATAGGAGAAAACTGAAAGGATTTACCATGTCAAAAGAAGTTATTGTTGAAAGTTTTGAACTTGACCACACCATAGTTAAAGCACCCTATGTTCGCTTGATTGGGGAAGAAACAGGGCCAAAGGGAGACATCATCTCCAATTATGATATTCGTTTAGTGCAACCCAATGAAGACTCTATCCCTACTGCTGGCCTTCACACTATCGAGCACCTCTTAGCCAAGCTCATCCGTACCCGCATCGACGGCATGATTGACTGTTCACCATTTGGTTGCCGCACAGGCTTCCACATGATTATGTGGGGGCGCCATACCAGCGCCGAAATTGCAGCTGTTATCAAGGATTCGCTTAAGGAAATCGCTGAAACCACTACTTGGGAAGATGTTCCTGGAACAACCATCGAATCTTGCGGAAACTATAAGGACCACAGCCTCTTCTCTGCTAAAGAATGGGCGAAACTCATCCTTGAACAAGGGATTTCAGATGATGCCTTTGAGCGTCATGTGATTTAAACACAAAAAAGGAACCAGTTTTTCATCTGGCTCCTTCTTTTTTATCCTCAAAATTTTGTCTTAGGCTTTTTCACGAATAACCAAACCGCCATCTTCCATATCTGCTTCTAGGTGTTTGGCATCTAGGTGATCCAAATGGAAGTCTGTCACCTTATCACGAATTTCTTGTTCAACCACGCGACGGAGCGGACGAACACCCATGACTTCGTCATAACCTTCTTCTGTGATATAGTCCTTAGCTGCTTGACTGACTACCAAATCAATGTCTTTCTTAGCCAAGGTTTGGTTAACTTCAGCTAACATCAAGTCCACAATCTTAGAAAGGTTTTCCTTGGTCAAGTGCGAGAACTCGATAACTGCATTAAAGCGGTTAAGGAATTCTGGGCGGAAGAATGGTTTCAAACGATCCATCAATTCTGGTTTGTCCGCATCTTCTGTCAAGTTGGCTTCATAGCCAAAACCAGCATTTGATGTTGCGATAATGATTGTGTTTTTAAAGTTAACGGTATTTCCTTGACCATCAGTCAAACGACCATCATCCAAGACTTGGAGGAGAAGGGTAATC
>NZ_JAJNSA010000091.1:0-10218 GCF_027497875.1 Streptococcus sp. SM3
GAGCCTCACCCTCGTGACCAATTTCTTGGGTCCCCTTACTGCTAACAACTTCTGTAGACTCTGGCACTGTTGGCTCAACTGGAGCTCCCACCTGAGGACCTGTGTAAACTGGTAGTTCTGATTGAACCAGGGAATCGCCTTCATGACCTGACTCTTGTGTGCCTTGGGTGCTAATTGGGGCTGTATAAGACGGCTGCTCTGCTTGGATTAGGGATTCGCCTTCATGACCTGACTCTTGCGTACCTTGGGTACTAATTGGGGCTGTGTACGTTGGTTGCGTTGGTTGAACTAGAGCCTCGCCTTCATGACCTGACTCTTGTGTACCTTGAGTACTGATTGGGGCTGTGTAGGCCGGTTGCGTTGGTTGAACTAGAGCCTCGCCCTCATGATCTGACTCTTGTGTACCTTGAGTACTAATTGGGGCTGTGTACGTTGGTTGCGTTGGTTGAACTAGAGCCTCGCCCTCATGACCTGAATCTTGTGTACCTTGAGTACTGATTGGGGCTGTGTAGGCTGGTTGCGTTGGTTGAACTAGAGCCTCGCCTTCATGACCTGAATCTTGTGTACCTTGAGTACTGATTGGGGCTGTGTAGGCTGGTTGCGTTGGTTGAACTAGGGCTGCACCCTCATGACCTGAATCTTGTGTGCCTTGGGTACTAACGGGTTCTGTATAAGTCGGTTGAACGGGTTGAACTAGGGCAGCACCCTCATGACCCGGCTCTTGGCCCCCCTTTGCTTGCACTACAGTTTCTTTGTTTTTTTGTAGTTGAGGCTCTATAGGAGAAGGTGTTCCTCCTTGTTGTTCCTCTATCGTTGAGCTATCTACATTTTCTAAGTTAGACTTGCTGTCATGCGCCTTCTGTTTATCTGATTGCTTAACAACGTCTACTTTATTTTTCACATATCCTATGTATGTATAACCAGGAATATCAACCGGAGCTGGCAAAGCATCTCCTGCCTGAACAGATAGTTGAGTGTTGTAGGCAGCTAGTGTTTCGCTAGTCAAGGCAAGGACAGTTGGAGACAGCAACTGGCTTCCTAGACTGGTTACTAACAAGAATCGACTAATCTTGCTCTTGCCATCACGTCCCTTAAGAACCACTACGACCAGCAAACTAAGGCCTGCCACTAAGGCAGCAGTTTCTAGGGAAGAGCTAGTTCCTGTGTTGGGTAGTACTTGATTTGCTCGATAAACAAGATAGTAGGTAGCATCTGTTTCTTCCGCTACTTGTGGTAGGGATGTAACTAAGAGAGTCTTCTCTTGATCAGTCAAATCCGACTCTAAAACATAAGTATAATTAACGGCATGAGATTCTTGGGCAGATACAGTCTGTAGGCCAGTTCCCATCAAAAAGAAACACGCAACTGCTACAGATACAAGGCCAACTGCCAATTTTCTTAATGAGAAATTCTGTCTTTTTTCTCCACTAGTTTTGAAATTCATATTCCCCTCTTTTTACATTTTTAAATTATTATATTAATTTATAGCAAAATATACAACTCTTCCCATTATACATCAACTTTTTAAAAGATTCTAGGGATAGATATGCAAATAAGGGAATAAGAAAAGGCATTCCTAAAATTAGATACCTAACTTCTGGAACACCTATCATATTTCTAAATTTTTATTTCACAACAATCTCATAACGTGTCTTACTTGTAAAGGTTTGACCAGCTTTAAGAATGACTTGGTCTTTAAGGTCACTGTGAATAGCATCTGGTAAAGCCTGCGCTTCAAGGGCAATCCCATTGTGCTGTACCATTGGCTGACCTCCTATGATGACACTCTCATCCACAAAGTTTGCTGTGTAGACCACAAAGCAAGGAGCTTCTGTCTTGAAAAGCAGGAAGCGACCTGAATTTTGGTCATAAAGGAATCCAGCATTGTCATGACCTGCAGGAAGGGCAAATGGGTGATCCAAACCAGCTACCAGCTGGATTTGCTCATCATCCTCTGCAAAGATATCTTTCAACAAGGCACCATTATAGATGTGTTTGACCACATCACGATTAGCATCTGGAGTTTTGGCAGGAACACCGTCGGGAGCGATTGGGTAAATGCCCTCTGTGTTTAGTTGGAAGACATGGCGGTCAATCGTCTGCGTGAAATCACCAGACAAGTTGAAATAGCTGTGGTTGGTTGGATTGACCAGCGTATCCTGATCAGTCGTTACCTTGTAGCTGATTTCATAGGCACCAGTTTCTTCCAAGTGGTAACTGATCCAAATCTTGAGATTCCCAGGAAATCCTCCTGTCCCATCTGTACGCTCTGTGTAGAGGGTCAAGCCATGGTCGCTCACCTCAACTAGTTCAAACAAGCTGGAATCCCAACCAGTTGAACCACTGTGGTTACAGTTGCTAGCATTGTTGACTTCAAGGTCATAAGTCTTGCCATTAAGCTCAAAGGTCGCACCAGCAATACGGCCTGCCACAGGACCTACGTTCGCTCCATGCTTGGGGCTATTGCCTACATAGCTATCAAAATCATCAAAACCCAAGATAACATTGGCAAAATTTCCAGCCTTGTCAGGTGTGACATAGCGCAAGATGGTCGCACCATAAGTCATAACCTCAAGCTGGTAGCCACCGTCCGTCTCAAATCGATAGGCCAAGACATCCTTGCCCTCAACATTTCCAAATACACGCTCTGTGTATACTTTCATTCTATTCTCCTTTTACTATTTCTCTCAAGCAAACAAACCATAGAAAGCGTACTGACAATCTATGGTTTATCTGATAATTTACAAATCCTCTTGTCAAGAATTCATAAACACTGTCTTACTTTTGATATTCGTGGATGATAACACCTTGTACCACACGGTTTACTGTACCTGTAGGAGACGGTGTATCTGGTTTATTTTCTACCTTGAGTGAAGTCAATAGGGCAAAGAGTTGGGCATAAACGATGTAAGGGAAGACACGGTAAATATCATTCAAGACACCGCCACAACCAAGGGCCACTTCTTTGACATTTTCAAGATCAAAGGCTTGATCACTCAAAAGCACAACACGACGAGCAATCTGATCACCAGCAACTTCACGAACCAAGTCCAAGTCGTACTTACGAGTGTAGTCTGTCGTTGTACCAAAGACCAAAACAACTGTATCTTCGTTGATAAGAGATTTTGGACCGTGACGGAAGCCGACTGGGCTTTCATACATAGTCGCAACTTGACCAGCTGTTAATTCCAAAATCTTGAGCTGAGCTTCATGAGCAAGACCAAAGAAAGGACCAGCGCCTAGATAGATGACACGATTAAAGTCTAGGTCAACAAGTTCTTTGACATCTTCTGCATTGTCTAGAATTTTACGGGCAAGACTAGATACAACTTCAAAACGTTCAGCTTTCACAGCAAATTCTGTAGGATCAAAGACCAAGAGAGCTGTCAACATCATAGACGTAAAGCTAGAAGTCATGGCAAATCCAGCATCATTAGAAGCAGCTGGTTGCAAGAGCAAGAGATTGCGTTCATCTCCATGAGCTTGAAGAGCCAATTTACCATCTGCTGCACAAGTAATCGTCACTTGATAAAGCTCATCCACCAAGGCTTTAGCCAAATCAACAGTCGCCACACTTTCAGGCGAGTTCCCACTACGAGCAAAGGATACAAGTACAGTTGCCACATCTTTTTTCAAATAAGTTTCTGGATTGGCAACGATATCTGTTGTCGCAATAGCATTGAAATTCCATTTGCGTTCGTCATAGACTTCCTTAAAGTAAGGTACCAAGGTATCTCCCACATAAGCAGAAGTCCCAGCACCTGTCAAGATAACCTTGATATAGTCATGTTTATCAGCAATCCCTTGTAGGAAGGCTGCAATTTCTTCACGTTTTGCTTGGTAAGATTCAAAAGCTTCTTTCCATACATCAGGCTGTTGGTAGATTTCACGTGTAGTAATTTCTGCACCCAATTCGAGCAAGTCTTCTTTTGTATAATGTAGCATTGATTTCCTCTTTTTCTATTAAATATGGGAATGGGAGTAAGCCCCATTCCCATGTATATTCTATATAAAATGCTCTAACGATTTTCACGTTGTCACATCTTATTGAATCGAGTTCCAACTAAAATCTTTGGGAAAAAGACCGATTATCGTCGGAGCATCGCTCCATCCTCTTATCGCCTATTTTCCCTGTGATTTTCACGTTGTCACATCTTATTCATCTTCGTCATCATCGAAGCCCGCTAACAGGTCATTAACTTTCACAATGCTTTCTGCAGCACGGTTCTTATAGTCCGCATCTGCACCTGTAAGGCTCGCATTGATAAATTCAATCACCATTGGAAGATTCATCCCTGCGTAAAGTTCGATGTCACGACCTTCCATAATCAAACGGCTTACCACGTTACATGGTGTTCCACCGAGAAGATCCGCAAAGACTAGGAAATCATCCAAACCTTCAATAGCTGCTTCAAATTTTGCAGTAAATTCTTCTGGACCATCTTCTGGAAGAAGAGCCACTGCATGAATATTGTCTTGTGGACCCATGATCATTTCAGTGCTACCTTTAAGCTCTTCACAGAAACGACCATGACTCACCAAAATTAATGATTTAGCCATAAATTATGCGCCCATTCCAAGTAAGAATTTACCGATGAATGAAAGACCTAAGGCAAGAGCAATGATGATACCAATTGCTTTTGTAGAGTTCATACCTTTCTTACCAAGCAACCAGAAGATAAAGGCAGTAAAGATTGCTGGAAGCAAGCGTGGGAAGATTGAGTTCAAGATATCTTGGAAGTCAATCATCTTTTCACCGATTGGCAATTTATAAGAAACTTCAAAGTTGATCATTGTTGCTACAAGAGCACCCATCATGAAGACACCAAGTACAGATGCAGCGTCAATCAAAGCTGTCAAAGTACTTTGCATGTTGTTGATAAGGTTAACCCCTTCTTTGTAGGCAAATTCCAACTGTTTCCAACGGAAGATGTCATACGCTACTGCAACTGCAATCCAAAGGAAGATACCCCAAGGTTGGCCAGCGATAGCCATAGTTGCTGCGATAGATCCCATGATAGCAGGTACAAGTGAACCAAAGATAGTATCTCCAAGAGGAGCGAATGGTCCCATCAAACCTGTCTTGATACCGTTAACGGCATCTTTTGAACCTACACCATCTTTTTCTTCCATGGCAAGGTCAAAACCAGCGATAATTGTGTGGAAGAATGGTGAAGTATTGAAGAATTGAGTATGAACTTTCATCATTTCTTTCAATTCAGGAGTTCCATCCCCATACATTTTACGCAATTGAGGCAAGATCATGTAAAGGTAACCAGAAGCTTGCATCCGTTCGTAGTTCCAACCTAATTGGAAAGTAAACAAGCTACGTTTGTTGATTTGATTAAAATCTTCTTTTGTAAGTTTGTAATTAGAATTCGTCATCTTCGATTTCCCCACTTTCTGATGGTGTAGAAGGTGCTGCTACAGCTACTTTTTGGCTATTTTTGAAGTGAAGCACTGCAAGGAAGATACCTACGATAGAGATACCGATCATAGACAAACCTTTGAAGTTGTTCACGAAACCAATTTTTTCAGCAACATCTTTCGGTAGAGTACCTACGATACCAGCAACAGCGCCACCAAGACCTGTTACATATGAGTAAAGAACAGTCAACATAGCTGTCAAACCAAATCCCATTGCAAGGTAGTGAAGGTTACGTTTAACTGGAAGGTAACGAAGCAAGATTGCAAATCCAAGACCTGGAAGCATACGACCTGCAAGTGTCAAACCATCCGCAACCCATTTGTAGGCTTCAACTAAGTCTACTACTGATTGTACGAAGGCACCACCAAAGGCAAGCGCGAAGAAGACTGGAAGGGCACGAGATAAAGCCCATGGAATCGCACCAAGTAGGTAGTTGCGTTCGATACCTTTATAGTCAAAGCGTTCGATTGCAGCATCCACACGGTGAGCGAAGAAAGTAGTTGTCATACGTCCAAGAACGTCGAAGTAAGTCAAGAGAGCTGCTACTGGCACAGCGATTGTTGTAATCGCAAGTGCTGTATCAATTCCTTGTGAAACAGAGAAGGCTGTTGCAAGAACCGCACCAGAAGTTGCGTCGATACGAGAAGCACCACCGAAGGTACCAACCCCAAGAACGAATAATTGCAAGTTACCACCGATAAGCAGACCAGTAGTCACATCTCCCATAATTAAACCAGTAATAAAACCAGCAAATACAGGGGAACCTGCAGATGAAACGATCGTCAACTCATCACAGATTTGATAAGCTGAGTACAAAGTGAGAAGTAAAATTTGCCACCATTGTATCATAACAATGACCTCCTAAAAATTTTTTCCTATTTTAATAAGCTCAAAAAGTCTGAAATTGGATCATTTGGAACCATTTGAGCAGTAAGTTTAACACCTTTTTCTGCCAGTTTGTGGAAGTCTTCCACATCCTTATCCACTACGTTGATAGAACGTGTGATGGCACGAGTTTCTGGTGTTTGAGACATATTCCCAACATTGAGAGTTTCAAGTGGTACACCTGCTTCGACCAAACCAAGGAAGCGGTCTGGTTTACGAGCCACGATAAAGAGACGTTGGCTATCATATTTACCAGCAAGAATATTGGCTGCCGCTTTTTCAATTGGCAAAATACTCAATTTCACACCTGGTGGTGTCGCGAGTTTCAAACCACTCTTTTCAACGTCGTTGTTGACAACTTCGTCATCTACAACCATAATACGTGAAACATTTAGTTTTCCAGCCCAAAGATTGGCTACTTGTCCGTGGATCAAACGTCCATCGATACGGCATCCTACAATTGTCATAAGTTTTCCCCCTTTATATGTTTTAGTGTAGGTTTACGAGTTAAATAAATCTCTTCTTTATATTCACCTTCTGTTTCAAAGATGATGATGCGGTTATCTCCTTCCTTGAGGAAACTATGAGGAATATAAAGCGAGAGGGTTGGGCCGACGTTCCAAAAACGTCCTAGATTCTGCCCATTGACAAAGGCAACTCCCTTACCAAACTCAGATAAGTCTAGGTAAGTATCTTTTGGCTCTTGGACTGTAAAGTCATAAGCGTAAAATGCTGGTTGTCCTTCTGTCCATCCTTTTGAAAAATCAATTTTCTCAGGATTGTCTAGTGGGAGTGGATAGTGTTTCCAGTTTAGTAAGAAGTGCAAATCCTTACAAACCCCTGTCCGAATTCCCTTACGTTGCGTATCCGCTAAGAACTTGTGTCCATAGTTGACACGTCCCATATTTTCTACCAAGATATCTAGCCTAGATAGCGCTTTCTTTTCACCTTGATAAAAAATATCTTCCCCAATCTCTGTCTGATATTGGGTTTCGACCCACTGACCATCGACATAAAGCTGAGCCCTATCTCGACCATCAATGATACGAAGTCTTTCTTCTTCTGCATCCCAGTTTGTTTCTGTTCGATAGAGTAGATAGCCATAGCTTTGTCCCAACTCCTCCATCTTTTTAGGATAAAGGCTTTCTACAGGACTAGATAAGCTATCCAAGGTTTCAAACAAGGAAACTTTTTCAACTAGTGGAATAGCATCTAACTCCATACTCTCTTTGTAGAGTGGTTCCAACTGCGGATACTCTGGAAAATGTGTTGCCATCATCTTCTTGACTGCCAGATATTTGGCAGTTGGATTTCCTTCCTCATCAAGAAGGGCATCGTAATCATAAGATGTAACTTGTGGCAAATCCAGAGTTCCTCGAGCCGAGCAACCATTCATGAAACCAAAGTTTGTACCACCATGGAACATGTAAAGATTGATAGAGCCTTGTTCCAAAACCTCTCGAACTGCATCTGCCAATTCTTTGGGATCCCGTGTGATAATCGGTTCTTTCCAACGATTGAACCAGCCATCCCAGAACTCCATACACATGAGCGGCCATTTCTTGCCATGTTCATCAAAGAATTCCTGCATCTGTGAAAAGTTGTACGGAGCTTTAGAACCAAAATTCCCTGTCACAAAGAGATCATCTTCGATCAAAGTTCCAGCTTTCAGAGTAGCTCGCCATGGACCATCTGATGTAAAGAGGGGACAGGTTACGCCACGCTCTTCCATCAACTGTCGAATTGCTCTCAGATAAGCCTTATCTTCTCCATAAGAACCATATTCATTTTCAACCTGCATCATGAGGATATTGCCACCATTGTCCAACAAATGTGGCACCAACCGTGACAAGAGCTGGTCATAGTAGCGACCGACAGCTTCAATATAAGCAGGATCTGAGGAACGAAGCCTCATATCTTTGGTTAAAAGCCAAGCTGGTAAGCCACCGAATTCCCACTCCGCACAGATGAAGGGAGAGGGACGAACGATAGCGTAGAGACCCAAATCTTGTGCTGTCTGAAGAAATCGCTCCAAATCCAGAGCTCCTTCAAAGTGAAACTCACCCTCACGAGGCTCATGTAAATTCCAAGCTACATAAGTTTCTACTGTATTAAAACCAAGAGCCTTCAAGTTATAGAGCGAATGATACCAATCTTCTGGAGGAACCCTAAAATAATGAATGGCGCCAGATAAAATCTTAAATGATTTTCCATCGAGATAAAAATCATCTCGTATCTCAAATCGTGTCATATTCTTACCTTCTGACAACTAAAGTTTACGCTTTCATTTGTTGATATAGTAAATATATCTCAATATCTTACATTTGTCAATAGGTTTTCACAATTTTTTTCATTTTTCACTAAATTTTACACAAAAAACTTATAAAAATCTTGTAATTTATAGTCATAACAACATTTTAGTACCATGTATAAAAATGTAGATTTTTCTATTTATTCCTATGTAAATTAACCTTATAGCCTATTATTCTAATTTTTTTATTCAAAAGGCTACTATTCTTTCCAGTTTTATGGTAAAATCTTTAACGGAGAAGGAAAATCGAGGTGAAAATATGGCAATTCCAAAGTATCAATATATTAAAGATGAGTTAAAGAACAAAATCATTTCTGGTCAATTTGCCAGTGGAGATAAATTCTACACTGAAGCTGAATTGATTGCAATGTATGATGTGAGTTCTATCACAGTTGTCCGCGCCTTAAACGACCTTGCCAAGGATGGCTATATTGTCCGTCAACAAGGAAAGGGTACATTCGTTTCACGCGCACGCAAACATAAACTCGTTGAGTTTTCAGATGTAGAAGTTTTTGAAACTAAAGATGATAAAGTTACCGTCCTTTCTATTGAGCGTGGAAACAAACTAAGCTACTTAGAAAAACTCGGACTACGCGGAGATCAGTTCTACTACAAGATTGAACGCGTACGCGAAACAGGTGGTGTTGTCTACATCTACCATACATCTTACATTCCAGAACAATACATCAACGCAAATTATCCAAATCTTGAATATTATAGCTCTATCTATAACCGTTTCAAATTGGATTACCACATTCACATGAATGATGAACATTTTGAAGAAATCAATGAAATAGCATTTCCAACTCCAGAACATGCGGCTTCGGTCCTCGGAGTCGATGAACAATTCCCAACCGTTTTACAAACCAAGACTACTAAACTAGAGTCTACTGGTCAAGTTCTCGCATTCAGCGAAACATACAAACGAGCGGATTACTACAAAATCAAATTCATTTCATGTGACCGTGATCACTAAGAAGAAAGCCTGAGCCTAAACGCCTGGGCTTTTTCTATACTTATTATACCACACCAAAAAGGTAGCGCTTACCTATTTTTGGAAGATTCTATAATTTGTGGAGTATTTTATAGAAATAGAACCAAAAAGATTCTACTAGATATATATATGTATCTTTTCCGACCAATCTGAAATCTTAAGTTTAAATTTTATATTTTTTTATACTTATTATAGTTTTTTGTCATCTCCTCTTGACTCTCGTTAATATAAGAAATAAAATAAAGGTGTTGATTTATGTAAACGCTATCAATATAACAATGCAATCAGGAGGTTTTGCAATGAAACATGAAAAACAACAGCGTTTTTCTATTCGTAAATACGCTGTAGGAGCAGCTTCTGTTCTAATTGGATTCGCCTTCCAAGCACAGACTGTTGCAGCCGATGGAGTTACTCCTACTACAGAAAACCAACCGACCATCCATACGGTTTCTAATTCCCCTCAATCATCCGAAAATCGGACTGAGGAAACACCTAAAGCAGAGCTTCAACCAGAAGCTCCAAAAACTGTAGAAACAGACATTCCAGCTACTGATAAGGTAGTTAGTCGTCCAAAAACAGAAGAAAAACCACAAGAGGAAG
>NZ_JAJNSA010000092.1:0-10118 GCF_027497875.1 Streptococcus sp. SM3
GGATTTCGGAATTTTGAAAACTTCAAAAAACGGATTTTTATCGCCCTAAATATCAAAAAAGAAAGGACGAAATTTGTCCTTTCTAGATCTTAGCTTTTCTTCAACCCACTACAGTTGACAAAGAGCCCTTTTTTATATCTCTGTCAATGGTGTTGCGGTATCTGGTGAGGTATCGTAAACCTTAAAGTCTACTCCGACCCCCAGATCAGCTTGTGCTAGCTGATTAACCATAGTCATGTGAGCCAGCTCCTTAATATTGTTCTCCTTAGATAAATGCCCAAGGTAGATCTTCTTAGTGCGATTTCCTAGCGTCCGAATCATAGCTTCAGCACCATCCTCGTTAGAAAGGTGACCCAGATCCGATAGGATTCGTTGTTTGAGTCGCCAAGCATAAGATCCTGCTCGCAAAATCTCTACATCATGGTTGGACTCGATAAGATAGCCGTCCGCATTTTCGACAATCCCTGCCATACGGTCACTAACATAACCTGTATCTGTCAAAAGGACAAAACTCTTGTCATCCTTCATAAAGCGATAGAACTGCGGTGCAACTGCATCATGGCTAACACCAAAACTCTCTATGTCGATATCTCCAAAGGTTTTGGTTTTACCCATTTCAAAAATATGCTTTTGCGAAGAGTCTACCTTGCCGAGATACTTGCTATTTTCCATAGCTTGCCAGGTTTTTTCATTGGCATACAAATCCATACCATACTTGCGAGCCAACACACCGACTCCATGGATATGGTCAGAATGCTCATGCGTAATCAAGATGGCATCCAAGTCTTCTGGCTTGCGATTTATTTCAGCAAGTAGGCTGGTAATTTTCTTACCCGACAAGCCCGCATCCACTAAAAGTTTCTTTTTTGTGGTTTCCAGATAAAAGGAATTTCCACTGGAACCCGACGCTAAAATGCTGTATTTAAAGCCTGTTTCACTCATTCTAGTCTTCTACTTCGTCCTCCCATACCTCTTCCTTCACTGCATCCTTATCATAAGGGAGCACAATGGTGAAGGTTGATCCCTTACCATATTCACTTTTAGCCCAAATAAAACCATTATGTTGTTTGATAATTTCTTTGGCAATAGACAGTCCCAATCCTGTTCCACCTTGGGCACGACTTCTAGCACGATCCACACGGTAGAAACGGTCAAAGATACGTGGCAAATCCTGCTTAGGAATACCCAATCCTTGGTCTGAGATAGACAAAATCATCTGATCATCAGTTGTCTTCATGGTCACTGTGATTTTTCCACCATCTGGAGAATATTTAATGGCATTGTTGAGTATATTATCAATCACCTGTGTCATCTTGTCTGTATCAATTTCAATCCAGACAGAGGTAATCGGATAATCTCTAACCAATTCGTATTTCTTCTCTTCATCTGGTCCCCTCATCTTATCAAAACGGTTAAGAATAAAGGTAATAAAAGCTGTGAAGTTAATCAGTTCCACATCTAGGTGACTGGTTGCATTATCAATACGAGAGAGATGCAAAAGATCTGTCACCATCCGCATCATACGGTTGGTTTCGTCTAGAGACACCTTGATAAAGTCTGGAGCGACAGGTTCTGACAAGGCACCCTCATCCAAGGCTTCAAGATAGGATTTTACACTAGTCAGAGGCGTCCGTAACTCATGACTAACGTTGGAAACAAAGAGTCTCCGTTCGCGCTCCTCCTTCTCCTGCTCCGTCGTATCGTGTAAAACAGCAACCAAACCAGAAATAAAGCCAGACTCACGACGAACCAAGGCAAAACGTACACGAAGGCTCAGATATTCACCATTGTCATCCTGAGAATCAATCATTAGCTCAGGAACTTGGGTAATCAAATCACGAAGTTCATACTCATCTTCAATCTTAAGCAATTCAAGGATACTTTTATTGAGAACCTCTTCCTTCTGAACACCTAGCTGTGTCTTAGCCATGTCATTAATCATAGTAATCTTGCCACGACGATTGGTCGCAAGGACTCCGTCCGTCATGTAAGATAGGATACTGTGCAATCGTTTACTCTCTTGTTCAAGATTTTCTTGAGTCAAGCGAATTACTTCTGATAAATCATTGAGATTATTGGTAATATTAGTGATTTCAGAACTTCCCTGCATATCCAATACCTGAGAATAATCTCCTGCAATCAGGTCCTTTACCTTTTGATTGATTTGCTTCAACCGAATATTATCTCGCCGATTTTCTAGCAAAAGCAAGGTAACAATCAAGATAAAACCCAATAAAATTAAAATGAAGATAAAATCACTAGTAAGAATATTTTTTCTAATAAATTCAATCATTATTTCTCATATAATAACCAACACCGCGACGTGTTAGGATATACTCTGGACGACTTGGTGTATCTTCAATCTTCTCACGCAAACGTCTGATAGTTACGTCAACAGTCCGAACATCTCCGAAATAATCATAACCCCAGACCGTTTCAAGCAAGTGTTCACGGGTAATCACTTGACCAATATGAGAAGCCAAGTGGTACAAGAGTTCAAATTCACGGTGGGTTAAGTCTAATTCTTCACCGTATTTCTTAGCAACATAGGCATCTGGCACAATCTCTAAGTCCCCAATTTGCAAGGGTTGGGTTTTCTTTTCATCTAATTCTTGATTATCTACAGAAACCAAGTCCGTACGACGAAGAAGAGCTTTAACACGCGCCTGCAACTCACGATTTGAGAAGGGTTTTGTCACATAGTCATCTGCTCCAAGCTCTAAACCGATAACCTTATCAAATTCACTGTCTTTAGCAGAAAGCATGATAATAGGCACACTACTTGTCTTGCGAATGGTCTTAGCAACTTCTAAACCATCAATTTCTGGAAGCATCAAATCCAGAATAATAATATCCGGTTGCTCTGCTTCAAATTGTTCTAGTGCTTCACGACCATTAAAAGCAGTTACAACCTCGTAACCTTCCTTGGTCATATTAAACTTGATAATATCCGAGATTGGTTTTTCATCATCTACAATTAATATTTTTTTCATTTGTTCACCTTTTTCTCTACTATTATATCAAAAAAATAACAAGAAGACACAATAGCTAGTCTTTGCTATTGTCTAAGTTGGCTTGTGCATAAGCCTGCCAGATTTTTTGTTGGGGTTTGGCAAGTGGGTAATTCTTAAACTCTTCTGGTGAAAGCCAGCGAACTTCCCTATCTGAAAAGTTATGAAAGTCAGTCACCTGGCCTGCTACAATTTGAACATGCCACTTGCGATGACTAAAGACATGCTTGACAGTGTCAAAATAAACATCAAGCCAATCAACTTCTAACTCATAGTCCTGCTGAAAACTCTCTTCTGGACTAGGACCAAAGTTCACATTTTCTTCTGCAACCTGATGAAAGAGGTCAAACTGCTCTTCTTGCGAAAAGTTATCAACTTCTATCAAGGGAAAATGCCAAAAGCCTCCCAATAGCTTTTCGCTTTCATTTTTTTCAAGTAAAAATTGTCCCTTAGTATTTTTCACAACTAAGGCTTTGAGATAAATGGGAACTGGTTTTTTCTTGGGAACCTTGATTGGATAACGGTCCATTGTACCATTTTGATATGCCGCACTAAAGTCCTTAACTGGGCTTTCTTCTGGTCTGGGATTTACAGGCGCCTCAATATCTGATCCTAAGTCCATCAAGGCTTGATTAAAGTCACCTGGCCTTTCTGGGTCAATCAAGATTTCCATCATTGCCTGAAAAATTTTACGATTACTTGGAATCCCAATATCGTGGTTGACTTCAAATAGACGGGCCAAAACTCGCATGACATTACCATCTACAGCTGGCTCAGGCAAGTTAAAAGCAATACTGGAAATGGCTCCTGCTGTGTAAGGACCAATCCCTTTCAAGCTGGAAATTCCTTCATAAGTGTTTGGAAATTGACCACCAAAGTCAGTCATAATCTGCTGGGCTGCAGCCTGCATATTACGAACTCGAGAATAATAGCCCAAACCTTCCCAAGCCTTCAGTAAACGCTCTTCAGGCGCATTCGCCAAACTTTCTACTGTTGAAAACCAGTCCAAGAATCGTTCGTAATAAGGAATAACCGTATCCACCCTAGTCTGCTGGAGCATAATTTCCGAGACCCAGATATGATAAGGATTTTTACTTCTACGCCAGGGTAAATCTCTTTTGTTTTCATCATACCAAGTGAGAAGTTTCTCACGGAAAGAAACAATCTTCTCCTCTGGCCACATGACAATACCGTATTCTTTCAAATCTAACATATCTCTAGTATAACACAGAAGACTCTTACTGTCCTTTTCCTAGTATTAATACTCTTCGAAAATCAAATTCAAACCACGTCAACGTCGCCTTGCCGTACTCAAGTACAGCCTGCGGCTAGTTTCCTAGTTTGCTCTTTGATTTTCATTGAGTATAAAAAACCTCTTCCCAAGGGAAAGAGGACTAAATCTTATTGATGAACAGCTTGGGCTGCTGTGATAAGGGTCAACTTGTAGACATCATCAGCATTACATCCACGAGAAAGGTCGTTAACTGGCTTGTTCAAACCTTGCAAAACAGGACCAACAGCCGCAAAACCACCAAGACGTTCAGCCATCTTGTAGCCGATATTTCCTGCCTCGATACCTGGGAAGATGAAGACATTTGCTTGACCAGCTACCGTACTTCCAGGAGCTTTCAGAGCTGCAGTTTCTGGAACAAAGGCCGCATCAAATTGCAACTCACCATCGATTTCAAGGTCAGGGCGCAAGTCGTGAGCAATTTTAGTTGCCTCAACAACCTTATCAACGCTTTCTCCAAAACCTGAACCTTTAGTAGAATAGCTTAGCATAGCAATTTTAGGTTCAATTCCGAACATCTTAGCTGTGATTGCTGAGTTAATCGCAATTTCAGCCAAAGCTTCTGCATCTGGATTGATGTTAATGGCACAGTCTCCAAATAGGTAACGTTCCGTACCACGAACCATGAGGAAGGCACCTGAAGTACGAGTTACATTTGGACGAGTTTTGATAATTTGAAGGGCTGGACGAACTGTTGAAGCTGTTGAGTGAATCGCTCCTGACACCATTCCATCAACCAAGCCCAAGTAAACCAACATAACACCAAAATAGTTGACATCTTCAACCAAAACCTTGCGTGCATCTTCTTCAGACATTTTGCCCTTGCGACGTTCTACCAAGGCAGCAACCATTTCTTCAAATTTATCGTAGTGTTGAGGATCGATGACTTCATAACCATCTTCGATACCTTCGATTTCAAGATAAATTTTAATTTTTTCAGGATTTCCAAGCAAAACAGGAATTACTTCTGTTTCTTTTACCAGGCGTTTAGTCGCTTGAAGAATACGAGGTTCTTCTCCTTCAGGGAGAACGATACGAGCATTTTTACCAACCAAGTTGGCTTTGAGACTTTCAAAAACTTCCATGAGTTTTCTCCTTTAAGATAATAATTATACTCTGAAACAATTTTTATAGAGTATTAGTTGATAACTGGGTAATAAGGTTACTGAAATCATCCGGCAAGTGGCTTTCTAACTGCAAGTCTTGCTCTAAAAATGGATGATAAAAAGATAGGTAATGGCAATGCAGGGCCTGACGATGGATGCCGTCGTCCAGACTACCACCGTACAAATCATCTCCCAACAAAGGAAAACCAATATGAGAAAAATGGACTCGGATTTGGTGGGTTCGTCCAGTATGCAGGCGAATATCAACTAAGTGAATATTCCCATAAGAAGCTACAATCTTGTAAGAAGTATGGGCATATTTTCCACCTTTAGCCACCCGTCTGGTGATAATAGAGTCTTCATCACGCGCAATCGGAGCAATAATTTCTCCTTCCGACTCCAAATTCCCATCTCCTTTAACGAGGGCAAAGTAGCGTTTTTCAATGGACTTCTTCTGCAACTGCTTGTCCAATCGTGCATGGGCATAACCGTGCTTTGCAAATAGCATCAAGCCAGAAGTGTCCCTATCAAGTCTGGTCACAATATGAACCTGCTGATTTTCATATTCTTGCTTGACGTAGTAACCCTTGATAAAATTAGCGATAGTATTAGAGTGGTTGACACTAGGAATAGAAGCCACTCCATAGGGTTTGTTTAATACTAGAAAATGGTCATCCTCATAGAGAATGTCTAATGGTCTCTCGATAGCTTCTAGAGTTTCAAAGCCTTCCTCAGCGGGAATATCAATGACAACGCGGTCTCCAATATCCAATAGATAGATTGCATTTTGCGGTTGGTCATTGACCAGAATAGCTCCACCCCGAAACTTAATCTTGGCCAGAAGCCCCTTAGAAACCTCATGCTTTTTTAAGAAGGTCTTGACCTTGACATGCTCATCTGCGATAAATTCAAACCTCATTCGTCCACCTCGCCGATAAATGCATCCTTAACACGATTCCAGAAACTGGTGTGGCTAGGTGAGGCAACAAAGTGAATCTTATGATGGTCGATTTGATACTCAATTCGTTCAATATTACGGAAAGAATAAACGCTATTATCAACCGAAATAGTATGGTAATCGTTTCTCGTCGGGATAAGTTCAATCTTATCCTTCTTAGGAACAATAATAGATGAACCCAAGGTTCGATAGACACGATTATTAAGACTGGCAATTTCCGTTAATTGCAAAGCTTCAATGGTAGGGTGTAAAACAGCTCCGCCAAGTGATTTGTTATAGGCTGTACTACCAGTCGGTGTCGAAACTGTTAGCCCATCTCCACGAAAACGTTCAAAGTGTACACCGTTAATCACAACATCCGCCACCATGGTTCGATCAGACCTGCGGATGCTGGCTTCATTTAGCGCTCTGAAAATCTTCACTTCACCATTTTCAAGAAAAACCTTCACATTCAGAACAGGGTAAGAGACTCTGGCTCCGGTATCTAGCTGCAAATTAGTCACTAGCTTGTCCAACTCAAAATCACGGTAGTCCGTATAGAAACCCAAATGTCCAGTGTGAACACCAATGAAGCGTACCTTGTCAAGCTGGTTTTCGTACTTATGAAAGGCCGACAAGAGCATACCATCCCCACCAATGGAAATAACGATATCTGGATTGGTATCATTGAGTATAAACTGATTTCTCTTCAAACGATCTCGCAATTCATACAAAACCCTTTGACTCTGCGGTTTTCTATTAGCTATCAGGTCAATTCGTTTACCTGTATTCTTCATCTGTATCGTCACTGTTTCCTACACCGTCATTTAATTTTCTACTCAAAGGATCAAAAAGAGCCTGGGCTTCCTGGATATCATCTCGAATTTTACCCATTTCTTCATCCAACTGATGGGCAATTTTGGCAGTAATTTCCAGTCTCTTTTTAATTTCCTCTGGGAAATCCCCTTGGTACTTGTAGTTGAGAGAATGTTCTATCGTTGCCCAGAAATTCATGGCCAAGGTACGAATCTGAATTTCCGCCAAAATGGTCTTGGCTCCATTGATGGTATCAACCGTATATTCTACTACCACATGATAGGAACGATAGCCTGATGCTTTTCGATGAGTAATGTAATCTCGCTCCTGTATGATTCGCATGTCCTGACGTTTGCGCAAAATTTCCACTACTTCTTTGACGTCATCTACAAACTGAACCATCACACGCAAACCGGCAATATCTTGCAAATCGTGCTCTAAGGTCGCATAAGTAATGCCACGCCGAGCCATTTTTTCCTTGATACTTTCAATTGGCTTGACTCGACCAGTCACAAACTCAATCGGAGAATGCTTATTTTGCTTACGATATTGCTTACGAATACCACGTAGTTTAATCTTTAACTCACCAACAGCTTGAATGTAAGGATCTAGAAATTCTTCCCATTCTAAGGTCATATATTCTCCCTTGTTCTCATATTATCCTTCAAAAATATCTTTGATTTTTTCTCCAGATTCATATACAATAAATACAATGCTTATTATACCATAAATCCGCTTTCAACGATAAAGAAAAGGTAAGAAAAATGAAACATTTAGAAATTGAATTGAAAACACTCTTGAAAAAAGATGAATATGATCGTCTAAAAGACCAGTTCACAGACGTCACTCCTGTTCTCCAAAAAAATTACTACATCGACACACCTGATTTTGAACTGCGAGAAAAAAAAGTTGCTATGCGCATTCGAACCTTTGAAGACTGGGCAGAATTGACACTCAAAGTCCCGCAAAGTGTTGGAAACATGGAATACAATCAAAAATTGCAACTAAAAGATGCTGAAAACTATCTGATCAAGAAAAAACTTCCTCAAGGGCTAGTACTGGATGAATTGGCTAAACATGGTATCCAAACTAATAAGTGGCAGGTGCTTGGTTGTCTCACAACGCTTCGCTATGAAATGAAGACAGCTATTGGTCTCATGGCGCTAGATGAAAGTCAGTACTTTGATACTACAGATTACGAATTAGAGCTTGAAGTTGAGAATCACGAGCAAGGGAAACAAGATTTCCAGCAATTTTTAGAGGAAAATCAGATTGATTATCAAAAAGCTCCTTCAAAATTGGTTCGATTTGTCAAAAGCATGAAAAATAGCTGAAATAATCTCTATTTTTTGGTAAAATAGAAAAGATAAAATACAAAAATCCCAGTTCATATAGGCAAGACAGATATAACTAGGATTTATAAAGTTTACAGAGGACGGTCTATAATGTCAGATAGAAAAAATATGAAACTTTTCGCACTCAACTCTAACCAAGAAATTGCACAGAAAATTGCTCAAGCTGTTGGTGTCCCACTTGGAAAACTATCATCACGTCAATTTTCAGACGGAGAAATTCAAGTAAATATCGAAGAAAGTGTCCGTGGTTATGATGTTTACATCATCCAATCAACAAGTTTCCCAGTTAACAACCACCTAATGGAGTTATTGATCATGGTCGACGCTTGTGTACGTGCAAGTGCCCACAGCATCAACGTTGTCCTTCCATATTTTGGCTATGCACGTCAAGACCGCATCGCTTCACCTCGTGAGCCACTTACAGCAAAACTAGTTGCCAATATGCTAGTTAAGGCTGGTGTCGATCGTATCCTTACGCTTGATTTGCATGCCGTTCAGGTTCAAGGCTTCTTTGACATTCCTGTTGATAACCTTTTCACAGTTCCCCTATTTGCAAAACATTATTGCGATAAGGGCTTACTTGGTTCAGATGTTGTTGTTGTTAGCCCTAAGAATTCAGGTGTGAAACGCGCTCGTAGCTTGGCTGAATATCTTGATGCTCCTATCGCCATTATCGACTACCCACAAGACGATGCAACTCGCAACGAAGGTTATATCATCGGTGATGTTGAAGGTAAGAAAGCTATTTTAATTGACGATATCCTTAATACAGGACGTACCTTCTCTGAAGCTGCCAAAATCGTTGAACGTGAAGGAGCTACAGAAATTTATGCTGTTTCTAGCCACGGTCTCTTCGTCGAAGGAGCTGCTGAACTTCTTGACAAAACTAATATTAAAGAAATTCTTGTGACTGATTCAGTAGCAACAAAAGAAAAAACTCCTAAAAACGTATGCTACATCACTGCTAGTGAGTTAATTGGTGATGCCATCGTCCGTATTCACGAAAGAAAACCAGTCAGCCCACTCTTTGCCTACAATAAAAAGAAATAAGGTGATTCTTTGATTTATTTGGACAATGCTGCAACGACTCCTATGTCAGCAGTTGCTATTTCAGCGATGACCAAGGTTATGCAAGAAACCTATGGAAATCCTTCTAGTATTCATGGGCATGGTCGTCAAGCTGGCAAACTCTTGCGAGAAGCCCGTCAGGAACTAGCTCAGTTACTGGGGACAAAACCTCAACATATCTTTTTCACTTCTGGTGGGACTGAAGGAAACAATACTGCCATCATTGGCTACTGCCTTCGTCACAAAGAGCAAGGAAAACATATCATCACAACTGCCATTGAGCACCATGCCGTCCTTGAAACCATTGATTACTTGGTTCAGCACTTTGGGTTTGAAGCAACCATTATCCAGCCAGAAAATCAAGAAATCACTGCCAAACAAATTCAAAAGGCTTTACGTGACGATACGATTTTGGTTTCTACCATGTTTGCCAATAATGAGACAGGAACCCTACTGCCCATTTCTGAAATTGGCCAAATACTCAAGCAACACCCTGCTGCCTATCATGTCGATGCAGTTCAGACTATTGGTAAA
>NZ_JAJNSA010000093.1:0-10104 GCF_027497875.1 Streptococcus sp. SM3
AACTTAATTTCACCACCAAACTTCCTTGGGGCAAATGCTCACGTGGAAGATTCCTTGGTTGTTGATGGCTGTTTCGTAGATGGAACTGTTAAACATTCTATCCTCTCAACAGGTGCGCAGGTTCGCGAAGGGGCAGAAGTAGTAGATTCAGTTATCATGAGTGGTGCAATTGTTGGTCAGGGAGCTAAAATCAAACGTGCCATTATTGGTGAAGGTGCAGTTATTTCTGATGGTGTCGAAATTGATGGAACAGAAGAAGTACAAGTTGTAGGATATGATGAAGTAGTGGGGGTAGCAACAGATGAAGATTGATAAATATTCTGCCATTTTAGGAAACACAGTTGGTTTTCATGATATGTCAACACTGACAGACCACCGTCCAGTAGCTAGTTTGCCATTTGGTGGTAAATATCGCTTGATTGACTTCCCGCTTTCAAGTCTTGCTAATGCTGGGGTCCGTAGTATTTTTGGTATTTTCCAACAAGACAATATCAGCTCAGTCTTTGACCATATCCGTTCTGGTCGTGAGTGGGGCTTGTCAACTCTTCTTAGCCACTACTATCTAGGTATTTACAATACCCGTGTGGAAAGTAGTACAGTTGGAAAAGAATACTACCAACAGCTTCTTACTTATTTGAAACGTTCCGGCTCAAACCAAACAGTTTCACTTAACTGTGATGTTTTGATTAATATTGATCTGAACCAAGTATTCCACCTACACAGTGCAAATAAGGGGCCTATCACTGTAGTTTATAAAAAACTACCTAAAAAAGATATTTCAGAAGTAAATGCAATCTTGGAAGTGGATGAAACAGACCATGTTCGTTCTCACAAACTCTTTGATAGTAAATCAACAGATGAAGTTTACAATATGTCCACAGATATCTTTGTAGTCGATACACCTTGGTTGATTGAACGCTTAGAAGAAGAAGCTAAGAAAGAACATCCAGAGAAATTGCGTTATGTTTTACGGGATTTGGCGGCAAAAGAAGGGGCTTTTGCCTACGAGTACACAGGTTATCTGGCAAATATTCATTCTGTAGAGTCTTATTACCAAGCTAATAAAGATATGCTTGAATCACAAAAATTCTACTCTCTCTTCTCACCAAATCAAAAGATTTATACAAAGGTCAAAAACGAAGAGCCAACTTATTATGCTAATACATCTAAGGTAAGCACTTCTCAGTTTGCCTCAGGTAGTATCATTGAAGGTCAAGTGGCTAATTCTGTTTTATCACGTAATATTCATGTCCATAAGGATAGCTTGGTTAAAGATAGCATCTTATTCCCTCGTGTTGTTATTGGAGAAGGTGCTCAGGTCGAATATGCTATCTTGGACAAGGGTGTTGAAGTTGCGGATGGAGTTGTGATCCGTGGAACTGCAGAACATCCAGTTGTGGTTAAGAAAGGTGCTAAAGTAACAGAGGATATTCATTCATGAAAATTTTATTTGTAGCAGCTGAGGGTGCACCCTTTTCAAAAACAGGTGGTTTGGGAGACGTCATTGGCGCTCTTCCAAAATCACTGGTAAAAGCGGGACATGAAGTTGCAGTAATACTCCCCTACTATGACATGGTAGAGGCTAAATTTGGAAATCAGATTGAAGATGTTCTTCATTTTGAGGTGAGTGTTGGTTGGCGCAGCCAGTATTGTGGAATTAAGAAAACAGTATTAAATGGTGTAACCTTCTACTTTATTGACAACCAATATTATTTCTTCCGTGGGCATGTTTACGGTGATTTTGATGACGGAGAACGCTTTGCTTTCTTCCAACTTGCTGCCATTGAGGCTATGGAAAGAATTGACTTTATTCCTGACCTTCTCCATGTTCATGACTACCATACAGCTATGATTCCTTTCTTGTTGAAGGAAAAATACCGTTGGATTCAAGCCTATGAGGGCATTAAAACAGTTTTAACCATTCATAATTTAGAATTCCAAGGACAATTTTCAGAAGGAATGTTATGGGATTTGTTTGGAGTTGGCTTTGAACGTTATGCTGATGGCACCCTTCGATGGAACAACTGTCTGAACTGGATGAAGGCAGGTATTCTCTATGCGGATCGTGTTTCAACCGTTTCACCTAGCTATGCTCATGAAATTATGACCAGTCAGTTCGGATGTAACTTGGATCAGATTCTTCGAATGGAGTCTGGTAAGGTGTCTGGTATCGTGAACGGGATTGATGCTGATCTTTATAATCCTCAGACGGATGCTCTTTTAGACTATCATTTCAATCTGGAAGATTTGTCTGGTAAAGCCCAGAATAAGGCAAAATTGCAAGAAAGAGTTGGCTTACCCGTTAGGGCTGATGTTCCACTGGTGGGAATTGTTTCTCGTTTGACACGTCAAAAAGGTTTTGATGTGGTGGTCGAAAGTCTTCACCATATCTTGCAAAATGATGTTCAGATTGTTCTTTTGGGAACTGGAGACCCAGCTTTTGAGGGTGCTTTCTCATGGTTTGCTCAAATCTATCCAGACAAGCTATCAGCAAATATCACTTTTGATGTCAAACTAGCTCAAGAAATCTACGCAGCTTGTGACCTCTTCCTCATGCCAAGTCGTTTTGAACCATGTGGCTTGTCTCAGATGATGGCTATGCGTTATGGAACCTTGCCATTGGTCCATGAAGTTGGTGGCTTGCGAGATACCGTTAAAGCCTTTAATCCAATCGAAGGAAGCGGCACTGGCTTTAGCTTTGACAATCTATCTCCTTACTGGTTGAATTGGACTTTCCAAACAGCTTTGGACTTGTATAGAAACCATCCTGATGTTTGGAGAAATCTACAAAAACAAGCTATGGAGTGTGATTTCTCATGGGATACAGCCTGCAAGTCATATCTTGACTTGTACCATAGTTTAGTTAATTAATAGATAAAATCGTATGATGACTTCATACGATTTTTGGGCTGTTTAGAGAGGAGAACTGATGTCTCAAGTAAAAGGTTTGTGTGTCATGGATGTTGATGGAACCTTAATTCTAGAAGAAGTGATTGATTTGTTGGGAAGAGAGGCAGGCTGTGAGGAGGAAATTTCGCTGATTACAAGTCGGGCAATGCGAGGAGAGTTAGACTTTGAAAGCAGTTTACGAGACAGAGTGTCCTTCTTGGAAGGTCTTCCTATTTCGGTCTTTGATAAAGTCTTCAACTCTATTCATCTAACGCCAAATGCCCAGGAATTCATTTCCATTCTCCAAAAGAATGGCATCTTAGTAGGTCTGGTGTCTGGCGGCTTTACACCAATCGTTGAGACACTAGCTAAATCCCTTGGTATTGCCTATTTCTCTGCCAACCAACTAGAAGTCAAAGGTGGCTTTCTAACAGGGAAATTAGTTGGACAAATTATTAGTCCCGAGGTTAAAAAAGAGACTCTGGAACAATGGAGAAAGGAACTAAAACTTTCTAAAGAAAGAACGATTGCAATCGGTGACGGGGCCAATGATCTATTTATGTTGAAGTCAGCAGGATTGGGAATCGCTTTTTGTGGCAAAGAAGTACTCAAAAAAGAAATACCGAATCATGTTGACAAGAGGGATTTTTTAAAAGTTCTTCCTTTGATTGACTGTTTAGAATGAGGGAAAATATGAAGATTGTAATTGCACCAGATTCATTTAAGGAAAGCTTGTCCGCTCAACAAGTAGCTGAAGCAATAAAAAGAGGCTTCCAACAATCGATGGCAGATGTAGAATGTCTCCTCTGCCCTGTTGGTGATGGGGGAGAAGGTACTGTAGATGCTATCCGACATTCTCTGGACCTTGAAGAAAAATGGATCCAAGTGACAGGCCCTTTTGGCCAAAAAGAAGCCATGCGCTATTTTCAAAAAAGTCAACTGGCACTATTTGAAGTCGCCGACTTGGTTGGCCTTGGAAAAATTCCGCTAGAGAAACGAAATCCATTTCAAATCCAGACTTGTGGTATTGGAGAGTTGATTCGTCATCTCATTGCTCAAGGGATTAAAGAAATCTATATCGGCGTTGGTGGCACGGCCAGTAATGACGGAGGAATTGGGATCGCTGCTGGTTTAGGTTATCGATTTTATGATAGGGATGGAAATGTCTTGCCTGCATGCGGTCAATCCTTACTAAAATTAGCTTCTGTTTCAACAGAAAATCGCTATGAAATTCCTGAAGATGTTCAAATTCGTATTTTAGCAGATGTCGTGAGTCCCTTATGTGGTCCACAAGGTGCGACCTACACTTTTGGAAAGCAAAAAGGTTTACATCCTACTATGTTTGCAGTCGTAGATCAGGCAATCCAAGATTTTTATGAAAAAGCCTCACCTGTAACATTGGAAATTAAAGGAGCAGGAGCTGGTGGAGGCATTGCTGGCGGTTTGTGTGCCTTTGCTCAAGCAAGTATAGTATCTGGAATTGAGACTTGTTTAGATTTGATTGACTTTGATAAGAAAATTTCACATGCTGACCTGGTTGTTGTAGGAGAAGGAAGGCTAGATTGTCAAAGCTTAGCAGGTAAAGCGCCTATAGGTGTTGCAAAAAGAACCCCAGTCGGAGTTCCTGTTATTGCTATTTGCGGTAGTCTTGCTGAAGATTTACCTCCCTTACCATTTGAAAATATCCAAGCAGCCTTTTCTATTTTGGAGAAAAGTGAACCTTTAGAAGATAGTTTGAAAAATGCCAGTCTCTATCTGGAACGCACGGCAGCCAATATCGGGCACTTATTAAATATGCGCAAGATTTAGCCAAACCATTTCTTCCATAAGGATGCTTTGGATGGTTCTTCCTCTTTAACTTCCCAAAGTTTTGCAAAAGCAAGTCGAAGGTCCTTTTCTTCTACTTGTACTGGTGCATTGCTATGGATAATCAGGCCAAAAGGAGAAGAAGTATGCTCTTCAGATACAATGGTAGCTTGACTATCAGTTTCTTTAGCTTCTTTTAAGTAGAAAACTTGCTTGTCAAATTCGATATTTGGTGAAATCTTCACAAATAGTGGCTCTGCTTTTTCCTGAAGGTTTTCTAAAATAGATAAAAAGCCTTTTTCTAGCTGAGGGCTATTTGCTGTGTCAATATCTGCATATCCAAGAACTCTTTCCTCAAAAGTGCCAAGATAGCGTCTTTGCTCATCTGGATTTAATTTTGGGCCACCATGAGCTTTTTCAAGTAATTGTTTTGATAAATCTGTCATAAAAACAGTATATCATAAAAGTTAGAATAAAACAGACAAAAGAAAGCGATTACTTTATAAAGTTAAGGAAAATTTGCACAAAGATAACGTTTTTTCTTGAAAAAGGAGGGGTTTTAAGGTATTATAGAGGTGTAAAAAATTTAACTCATAAGGAGAGTAAAAAATGTCAATTATTACTGATGTTTACGCTCGCGAAGTCCTAGACTCACGCGGTAACCCAACACTTGAAGTAGAAGTTTACACTGAATCAGGTGCTTTCGGACGTGGTATGGTTCCATCAGGAGCTTCTACTGGTGAACACGAAGCAGTTGAACTTCGCGACGGTGACAAATCTCGTTACGGTGGTCTTGGTACACAAAAAGCTGTTGACAACGTAAACAACATCATTGCTGAAGCTATCATCGGCTACGATGTACGTGATCAACAAGCTATCGACCGTGCTATGATCGCTCTTGACGGTACTCCTAACAAAGGTAAATTGGGTGCAAACGCAATCCTTGGTGTGTCTATCGCTGTAGCTCGTGCTGCTGCTGATTACCTTGAAATCCCACTTTACAGCTACCTTGGTGGATTCAACACTAAAGTTCTTCCAACTCCAATGATGAACATCATCAACGGTGGTTCTCACTCTGACGCTCCAATCGCTTTCCAAGAATTCATGATCTTGCCAGTTGGTGCGCCAACATTTAAAGAAGCTCTTCGTTACGGTGCTGAAATCTTCCACGCTCTTAAGAAAATCCTTAAATCACGTGGTTTGGAAACAGCCGTAGGTGACGAAGGTGGATTTGCTCCTCGTTTCGAAGGAACTGAAGACGGTGTTGAAACTATCCTTGCTGCAATCGAAGCTGCTGGATATGTTCCAGGTAAAGACGTATTTATCGGATTTGACTGTGCTTCATCAGAATTCTACGATAAAGAACGTAAAGTTTACGACTACACTAAATTTGAAGGTGAAGGCGCTGCTGTTCGTACATCTGCAGAACAAATCGACTACCTTGAAGAATTGGTTAACAAATACCCAATCATCACTATCGAAGATGGTATGGATGAAAACGACTGGGATGGTTGGAAAGCTCTTACTGAACGTCTTGGTAAGAAAGTACAACTTGTTGGTGACGACTTCTTCGTAACAAACACTGACTACCTTGCACGTGGTATCCAAGAAGGTGCTGCTAACTCAATCCTTATCAAAGTTAACCAAATCGGTACTCTTACTGAAACTTTTGAAGCTATCGAAATGGCTAAAGAAGCTGGTTATACTGCCGTTGTATCACACCGTTCAGGTGAAACTGAAGATTCAACAATCGCTGACATCGCAGTTGCAACTAACGCAGGACAAATCAAGACTGGTTCACTTTCACGTACAGACCGTATCGCTAAATACAACCAATTGCTTCGCATCGAAGACCAACTTGGTGAAGTAGCTGAATACCGTGGATTGAAATCATTCTACAACCTTAAAAAATAAAATAGTTCAGTGAACTATTTTATCCCGAACCTTGAAATTCAAAAGTTCGGCCGTTGATTTAACAACGTTTCTAGCCCCTCGGATTTTATCCGAAGGGCTATTTTTGTATTTAGGGGGCAAAAAAGGGGCAGTGTTTATGGTATAATAGACAAAAATACGTGAATTAGAAAGAAATTATGTCTAAAGAAATTGATATCGAGTATTACCACCAGCTAGCCTTGCAAAAGCAAAAGGAGCACCGTAAAATTTTAGCCAATTTAAAGAAAAAGCCACCAAAAAATCTAGATAAGATGGCACAACAGATTCACCAAGAAGTTTTTGCGGAGATTGATTGTACGGCCTGTGCTAACTGTTGCAAGACATTGGGACCTGACTTTAAAGAAGCGGATATTACACGAATCGCCAAGTATTTTAAGATGAAATTACCAGCTTTTGAAGCAGAGTTTCTGCAGGTAGATGAAGATGGTGACAAGGTTTTCAAATCTATGCCTTGTCCCTTTTTAGGAGGAGATAATCTCTGTTCCATCTATGACGTTCGTCCAAAGGCCTGTCGTGAATTTCCTCATACAGACAGGAAAAAAATCCATCAAATCAACCATTTGACGATTAAGAATACTTTAACCTGTCCAGCAGCCTATCTCTTTGTTGAGAAATTAAAGGATAAGTTATAGAGATTTAAAGGATAAAAAATTTCTAATAATAACTAGTAATATGAAGGGAGAACTCTGTGCCTAGACCGAAAACAAAAGAGGAGCTAATGCTGGCCTCTAAGGAAAACTATGAAAAGCTCAATCGTTTCATCTCCCAACTAAGTGAAGATAAGCTACAGATTCCATTTGATTTTTCTAGAGACCCAAAGAAAAAAGAAGCACACTGGAAAAGGGATAAAAATCTACGGGATGTCTTGATCCATCTTCATGAATGGCAGCAGTTACTTTTGACTTGGGTACATTCCAATCAAAAAGGTCACGAAAGACCTTTTCTCCCTGAACCTTATAATTGGAAAACTTATGGACAAATGAATGTCGCTTTTTGGAAGAAGCACCAGAAAACCTCCTTAGAAGAAGCGACTAGACTCCTAGAACAATCACATAGGGAGGTTTTAGAGTTGATAGAAGTTTTTAGCAATGACGAACTCTTTACCAAAGGTGTCTATAAGTGGACGGGAGGAACAAGTCTAGGTTCCTACTTTGTTAGTAGCACGTCAAGCCACTATGATTGGGCTAGCAAAAAAATCAAAGCTCATCAGAGAAATTGTAAGAATAGCTAGTTGAAGTGCTATTGAAATTCACCAAAGGTCCTTCTAAGCTTCGAATAGCTTTATTCTCGTGATTTTTGAGCTATTCTAGCTTTAGAATCCTTCAAAAATTAAAATTTAAGGCAATCAATGGCTTAGAATAGTGCGAAAACATTTAGTTTATAGTAATTCTAGGTCTAGAATTACATAGATATTTATGAAGTTAGGGTGTTCGATAGTCAGGATAGTTCTATTCTGAAAGATTTGAGCTGTCAATTGTATAGGATAGTAGTTTGCCAATGAATTTTGAAAATTAGAGGGGATAAAAAGAATCTTGACATTATTAGTTTCTTGCATTATAATGAGATTACATACCGTTAGTATGTTGAAAAGGAGTTATAATGGCAAGGAATAGAAACTCACATGAAACTAGAAAAAAAATATTAGAAGTTTCGAAAGATTTATTTTTAGAAAAAGGATTTGATAATACCTCAATACAAGATATAATCGATGGGTTAGGTGGATTGACGAAAGGTGTTATTTATCATCATTTCGAGTCTAAAGATGAAATATTGCAATCAATCATTAGCGAAAATAATCAGGAAATTTTAAATTACAATTGGAGAGGAGATACTGCATTAGAAAAAATACAAAATTCTTTGATGGATGCGTTCTCTAATTTAGAACAACAAAGGCTTGTATACTCAGCTTCAATTATGTTAAGAAGTCCACGTTTATTAGGTGAACAGTATCTAAATTTATTTTCTGATTTTTTACCAGGGATTAGAGAAAAAGTTTTCGAAGGTGTTGAAGATAAATCAATTAAAACAGAATATCCAGAAGAGCTAGCTGATTTGATTGTTTTAACATTGAATATTTGGATTGGGTTCCAAATTTCTATTTATTCAGTAGAAGAATTAAAGCGTAAAATGAATTTCATTAAACTTACTTTTGAAGGACTAGGGGTGCAGTTGATTTCTGATGAAATGATGGAGGTGATTTTCAACTTATTTGATCACTTAAAAAGTGCCAAATAAGTTTTACATATAGATATTTTTTAAAATACCATATTCTAGATATGGTATTAAAAATTCTATTATACATACCTTTAGTATGTTTCTTTTTTAAATTTTTACATACCAGAAGTATGTAAAATGCTTTTTAAATAGTGTAATTAATATTAACAAAATTTTTTGGAGGAAATAATCTATGTTGTCGCTTATTAAAATTGAATTAAATAAAGTTTCTAAATCTAAATTATTTTTAGCCTGGTTGTGTACTATATTTATAGTGTTAGGTATTACAGCAATCATTATTATGGGTTTAGGTACTGACAATAAACTAGGAGAATTCACTGGACAGGATTCTAATGTTATTAGAATTACTGGTAAATGGGAAGGTTGGGCAATTGTAGCTTCATTGTTTTCATCTTTATTTACAAAAGCAGCATTTTTGATTTTCGAATCTTATTTATTATCTACGATTATTATTGATGAATTTAAACGAAGAACAATTTTTCAGTTGTTTTCTTACCCTATTTCTAAAATAAAGTTACTTTGGGGAAAAATTCTTTCAGTCATTCTAATAGCATTTATTGCCCATTTTTCTGCACATTTAGTGATTCAATTATTCATTAGATTCATGGCTGTTGTAACTGAATCAAATTATATCCCAGTAGCGAATCAAATGATTAACTTAGCTGGAATTACGGTTGGAACAGTATTAATCGGAATACTACCTTTTGTTTTAGGTATGATTAGGCATTCAATAGCTATAACAATGCTTTCAGGACTTGGTTTAGCAGCGTTACTTTCGAATGTAAGTCCAGGAGGTTTATCTAATAATATTGCTGATAACTTATTCTTTTTGATATTTGCAAGTTTCATAAGTTTAATGATTACTTCATTTTCAATTTATACTATTTCAAGAAAAGATATTAATATCAAGTAGTATAGCTAAATTTAATGGAAGGAAAGTGCTAATTTTGTGATGATTTATTTAAACGAAGAGACTGTATAAGTTAGTATTTATGCTCCTGAAGAAAAATTCTTGCATTTAAAGCTAGATATAGAAAGAGAGATAGAAATGAAAAATATTGTTGAAGTAAAAGAAGTTTTTAAAACAATTGATAAAGAAGAAATTTTAAGTGGTATCAACCTTCAAATTGCTGAAGGAGAAATCTATGGATTTTTAGGACCAAATGGCGCAGGGAAAACAACTTTAATGAAATGCATGTTATCCTTATCAACTGTTACATC
>NZ_JAJNSA010000012.1:0-42759 GCF_027497875.1 Streptococcus sp. SM3
CAAATTCACAATGATGTCATTAACAAGGTTATCAAAGAGGTTATTCCAGCTTCTTACTTAGATGAGCAAACAAAATTCTTCATCAATCCTACTGGTCGTTTTGTAATCGGTGGACCTCAAGGAGACTCAGGTTTGACTGGCCGTAAGATTATCGTAGATACTTATGGTGGCTATTCTCGTCATGGTGGTGGTGCCTTCTCTGGTAAAGATGCGACTAAGGTGGACCGTTCTGCGTCATATGCGGTTCGATATATTGCAAAGAATATCGTTGCAGCAGGTCTTGCTAAGAAGGCGGAAGTGCAATTGGCTTATGCTATCGGTGTTGCTCAGCCTGTTTCTGTTCGTATCGATACCTTCGGTACAGGAACAGTAGCTGAAAGCAAACTTGAAAAAGCTGCTCGTCAAATCTTTGACCTTCGTCCTGCAGGAATTATCCAAATGCTGGACCTCAAGCGCCCAATTTACCGTCAAACAGCGGCTTATGGACACATGGGACGTACAGATATTGACCTTCCATGGGAACGTTTGGATAAGGTAGATGCTTTGAAAGAAGCAGTAAAATAGATAAGAAAACCAACGTTTTGAACGTTGGTTTTTATAAATATGAGTTGCCCTTATTTAAATAGGACTTGTAAATTGCTGACCTGTTATAATTTATTCATTGTTTTTAAAAATGCCCAGTTACCAATTGATTTTGACCCGTATTTTAAGTCCATATGGTCCAGTAATACATAATCGTTTTTTTTGTAGAATGAGGTATTTCTAGCTGTACTAGTTATGAGTCCCAAGTGTTTACAGCCTTTTGATTTGACATAAGGTTCAACCCCTTGTGTCAGAAAAGTACTGCCTATTCCCCGCCCCTTACTTTCTATATTGACAGCTAAAGCCATCAAATACCAATCAAACTCCCCTGATTGTTCTAAATGCTTTTTGGAACGTTTTACAAAGTCAAAGTATTTAAGGAGATTTTGTGGTCGAATGTAACGAAAAATGTTTATCCCACCATTTCGTAGATAGGATAGTATACAGAAATCCTTTTGTTGCAAAAGGGCAACTGCAAGTAATTCTCCATCTTGTTCCGCAACTAAACAGTTTCCTTTTTTAATATAGACTCTGGTAAGCATTGTTTGTAATGTTTCTACAAAATTAGGATAATAATCAGGCTTCTTTAAATCATCAGTTATAATCGTTAAGAAGGGATAGTCAAGAAAGGAATTGGCTAATAGTTTTCCAATTTTTTTGTATTCTTCAATTCTTGCCTCTCTATATATTATGTCTCCCATTCTTGTCTCCTTTATTACCTATAAAACCGTGTTTAATAGGATTTTAAGAAAAAATTGGAGGCGATTTAAAAAGCTAAATAAACCTAATTTTGTTCTATAAGGTTCAAAGCACTTTCTAATCTCTCCAAGATTTTATTTGGTTGGAATCGAAATTCCAATTAATTTTTCTGAATAGAGGGTTTTGATATTGGCCTCATCAATAGAGTCCTTATCAATTTTACGTTTCAAGAAAAATTCTTGAATAGCTTCGATTTCAGGTTCGCGAATAGCGCGGTGTTTATTTGAGATGAGGATTTCATAGTGAAGCGGAGCTTGAGTAAAAATAACATCTGTATTCCCTGCAGAATAGACCTCAACAAGGGTTGCATCTGTACTTTCTAGCTGGCTTTTAACAAGTTGCGAGTGTGAGTTTGTCGTATTGATTAGCTTCATAATATTTCCTCCGATTTTCTAATTCTATTATAGCACTTTTTGAATAAAGTAGCTTTATTTAGTCAATCTTATGCTGTTTTTTCCAAGATTCAATAGCCCACTTATGGCTACCACGTTTGAGGTTCTCAATAGCCTCGTCAATAGGGAACCAGGCAATATGATTAAAGTCTTCTAGTGGTTTTTGCACTTCTTTGAAAGAAGTCGCTTCATAGAGGTAGGCTGGATTGTAGTAGTAGGTGTCACGGTGACGAGAGTAGAAATATTCGTCAGCTTGTCCGTAATAGGTACCAATTTCAGCTGTAAAGCCAAGCTCTTCAATCAATTCACGTTTTAGGGCTTCCTGATGGTTCTCACCAGCTTCAATTTCACCACCTGGTAGGAACCAAGCACCATTAGGTGCTTGAACAAGAACAATGTGTTTTTGTTCAGAATCAGGAATAACTGCATATACGCCGTAGCGTGAAACATAGTCAGTATTCGCTTTTTTTTCTCCGAAAGTTGGGTTTGCCATTGCATTTTCCTCGTTAATCTATTATCTTTATTATTATCTTAATGGACAAAGGCCGAACTGTCAAGAATTTATAGTTACTTTTGTAAAAAGGAGCAGAAAATTTTCATTTTCTACTCCTTTTATATAGGATTTATACTTCTTTTTCAGAAGTTTTAACTTCTGCTTTTTTGGCAGACTTGATTTGAATCTTGCCCTTACTGGTCATCACTGCCTTGAGTTCTTTTTCACTTGGGTTTTCAAGGTAGTAATCAGTGATTGCGTCCTCAATATAGTCTTGAATAGTACGACGAAGTGGGCGTGCTCCCATTTTTGGATCATAGCCGAGGTCAACTAATTTTTCCTTGACCTTGTCAGTTACATCCAAATGAATGTTATTGCTAGAGAGTCGCTTGTTAACATCTGCTAGCATGAGTTCGACAATCAGAAGAAGGTTATCTTTGCTGAGAGCCTTAAATTCGATAATACCATCAAAACGGTTCATAAACTCTGGGCTAAAGAAGTTACCGAGTTCACCAAGAACAGAATTGGTACGTCCTTCGCGAGCTGTCCCAAATCCAACGCTGGCTTCGGCCTTACCTGTACCTGCATTTGAAGTCATGATGATGATGGCGTCCTTGAAGCTAACGGTACATCCTTGCCCATCTGTCAAACGACCATCGTCCAAGACCTGGAGGAACATATGCATAACATCTGGGTGAGCTTTTTCGACTTCATCGAGAAGGATGAGGGAATATGGATTGCGACGAACTTTTTCAGTTAATTGCCCAGCCTCATCGTAGCCAACATAACCTGGAGGGGCGCCGACCAACTTAGCCACGCTGTGTTTTTCCATGTATTCGCTCATGTCAAAGCGTATCATGCTGTCAGCAGAACCAAAGAGTTCGATAGCTAGTTGTTTGGAAAGTTCTGTCTTGCCGACACCAGTTGGCCCGACAAAGAGGAAGCTTCCAATTGGACGGTTAGGCGTACCGAGACCGACACGATTACGGCGAATAGCCTTGGCAATCTTATCGACAGCATCGTCTTGTCCAATAACATGCGACTTGAGATCTTCGGCTAGATGGATGAGTTGAGATTGTTCTTTCTCTTTCAAATCGCCAACAGGGATATTGGTTTTCTGCTCGATAATATGCTCAATGGTTTTTTCACTGATGATAGGAGTATCCTGGTCTGTGACCTTTTTCTTTTGCATTTCCTTATACTTGGCAATCTGGTCACGGAAGTAGGCGGCCTTCTCAAAATCTTCTTCTCGTGTAGCTTGAGATTTAAGATTTTCAGCTTCAATCAAGCGCTGATCGATTACTTTAGGATCCACAAAATTCAAGGTCAAGTTCATCTTAGAACCCGCTTCATCTAGGAGGTCGATGGCCTTGTCAGGCAAGAAGCGATCTTGGATGTAGCGATTGGAAAGAGTTGCAGCTGCTTCAATCGCAGCATCGGTATATTGAACGTGGTGGTAGTCTTCGTATTTCTTTTGAATACCTTTGAGGATTGTGATTGTTTCGTCCACCGTTGGTTCATCGACCTTAACAGGTTGCATACGACGCTCTAGGGCAGCATCTTTTTCAATGATACGGTATTCATTGAGGGTAGTAGCACCGACTAGTTGCAGTTCACCACGAGCAAGAGCTGGCTTGAGGATATTTCCAGCATCCATATTGCCATCCCCTGCAGAACCTGCTCCGACAATTTCATGGATTTCATCGATAAAGAGGATAATATCCTCACGTTTGCGAATTTCTTCCATGAGCTTTTGCATGCGTTCTTCAAATTGTCCTCGGATACCCGTTCCTTGAACTAGGCTAACCACATCCAGACGGATGACTTGTTTGCCTTGGAGTTTATGTGGAACATCGCCATCAACGATTTTCTGAGCTAGACCTTCGACAACGGCCGTTTTTCCGACACCAGGTTCACCGATAAGAACAGGATTATTCTTGGTTCTGCGATTGAGAATCTCAATAACACGGATAATCTCATCGTCGCGCCCAATAACGGGGTCAATATCGCCACGACGAGCAATCTCAGTTACATTGATACCAAATTCTTCTAGTAGGCCTTTTTCTTGGCTTGGAGGCGGAGTTTGGGCAGGTCCACGATTTTGGGAGCCATAACCGCCGTTTCCACCGTAGCCTCCACCTGATTGGGTTGGGGGAGTTGGAGGAGTATTGTTAGAAGGTCTGAAATTGTTTAGGTCATTGAAGAAATCACCAAAAGGATCAAAGTCACGATTGTTCAAATCTGTCATTCCTTTAAAGAGACTGTTGTTAGGATCAGTCTTGATAATCTTGTAGCAGTTTTGACAGAGGTCAATTTGTTTTTGCTTTCCATTGAGATTGGTATAAAGATGAATTGTTGAGTCGTTTATTTTACAGTTTTGACAAAGCATACATCTACCTCATTTCTTTCTTTAGCTTGACCTGTCCAAAGGTCAAAAATAGTCAAATTTCTATACTCTCATTATAACAGGATTGGGGTGTAAAGCAAGTAAAAAGATTGAAGCTTTGGGAAGTTGTTACAATAATGATCTTTGTGAATTTGGGCTATAAAAAAATCCTATTTGTGAGACAAAAAGGATTTTGGTTAGACATGCAGGGTGTAATCCCAGCTTGTTTTGTATTAGTAAAGGAGTTCGTAAATCTCCATTGCAATCAAGTCAATGCTGTCAAACGTATAAGTTTCGCGAGCTTCGACATCACGAAGGGTAAAGATTGAGCCGTTTTCTTCGTCGTGGCTGTATGCAACTTCTGCAACAACAACTCCTTCGCGTTCAAAATTACGTTTTAAATTTCCGCCGTCTTTTGCCATTGCTTCAAGGCGGTTGATGATTCTAACCAAATGTGATTCCATTTTGATTCTCCTTCATTTCTTATCGTTACTATTTTACCATAAAGGAGGCCAACTTGCCTAGAAAAAACTAAGATTTCTCGCTAATTCTACCAGCTGAAAGTTTTTTTTGAATAAATTAGAAAAAAATTTGAATTTAAATTCAATTCATGTTATAATCATACAGTATTCTATTTTAGAAAGCAGTGTGACTATGAATTTTTCTTTTTTACCAAAGTATTTACCTTATTTTAACTATGGGGCTGTCGTGACGGTTCTCATTTCTATCTGTGTTGTCTTTTTGGGAACTATTTTGGGGGTTGTCTTGGCTTTTGGGCAACGTTCAAAGTTTAAACCGCTTGTTTGGCTCGCCAACTTATACGTTTGGATTTTCCGCGGGACACCGATGATGGTTCAGATTATGATTGCCTTTGCTCTTATGCATATCAATGCTCCGACTATTCAGGTTGGGATTTTGGGTGTTGATCTTTCTCGTCTGATTCCAGGGATTTTGATTATCTCAATGAACAGTGGTGCTTATGTTTCTGAGACTGTTCGTGCCGGAATTAATGCGGTTCCTAAGGGGCAGTTAGAGGCGGCCTATTCTTTAGGGATTCGTCCTAAAAATGCGATGCGCTATGTGATTTTGCCACAAGCTATCAAAAATATTTTGCCAGCATTGGGGAACGAATTTATCACTATTATCAAGGATAGTTCTCTCTTATCAGCTATTGGGGTTATGGAGTTGTGGAACGGAGCTACAACAGTTTCTACAACAACCTATCTACCTTTAACACCACTTTTATTTGCAGCCTTTTATTACTTGATTATGACCTCTATTCTGACAGTAGCCTTGAAAGCTTTTGAAAAACGTATGGGACAAGGAGATAAGAAATAATGACAGAAACCTTGATAAAAATCGAAAATTTACATAAATCCTTTGGAAAGAATGAAGTATTGAAGGGCATCAACCTCGAGATTAAAAGAGGAGAAGTTGTCGTTATTATCGGTCCTTCAGGGAGCGGAAAATCTACCTTGCTTCGCTCTATGAATTTGTTGGAAGAAGCGACCAAGGGGAAAGTTATCTTTGAGGGAGTCGATATTACGGACAAGAAGAATGACCTCTTTGCCATGCGTGAGAAGATGGGGATGGTTTTCCAACAATTTAATCTCTTTCCTAATATGACTGTGATGGAAAATATCACCTTGTCTCCTATCAAGACTAAAGGTGAAAGTAAGGAAGTTGCAGAGAAGAGAGCTAAGGAACTTTTGGAAAAAGTTGGTTTACCAGATAAGGCAGATGCTTACCCTCAGAGTTTGTCAGGTGGCCAGCAACAACGGATTGCCATCGCTCGTGGTTTAGCTATGGAACCTGATGTCTTGCTCTTTGACGAGCCAACTTCAGCCCTGGACCCTGAAATGGTAGGAGAGGTGTTGGCTGTTATGCAAGACTTAGCCAAGTCAGGAATGACCATGGTTATCGTAACACATGAAATGGGATTTGCTCGTGAGGTGGCAGACCGTGTCATCTTTATGGCAGACGGTGTGGTTGTTGAAGACGGAACACCCGAACAGATTTTTGAACAAACCCAAGAACAGCGGACTAAAGACTTCTTGAGTAAGGTTTTATAATCTATTTTAAAATTTCAAGACAAGATTAGTGAAAAGCTAGGCTCAATACCAGTCAAGTGGAACGTACTTTGAGAAGTTCCCCCCTTATTAATAACATCCATAAATTGGATATTAGGATTTTTTATATAAAGTAGTTTTGTGTTAAAATATAATTGTTCCATATGATTCTCTCTAATGATGGTTTGGTCGCTTTTCATTATGGGTCATATGGAACTTTTTTCTACAAGAAAATAGGTTTCATAGTATTTTTAATAGATTTACCCACTACAAATAATATAGAGCATTTTTTATGTGCAAAACTCAAGGAAATCATCGCTTTTTTCACAAAAAAATGCTATAATGAAGGGTATGAAATATCACGATTATATCTGGGATTTAGGTGGAACTTTACTAGATAATTACGAAACTTCAACAGCTGCATTTGTTGAAACTTTAGCTCTGTATGGCATCACACAAGACCATGACAGTGTCTATCAAGCTTTAAAGGTTTCTACTGATTTTGCGATTGAGACATTCGCTCCCAACTTAGAGAATTTTTTAGAAAAGTACAAGGAAAATGAAGCCAGAGAGCTGGAACATCCGATTTTGTTTGATGGAGTTTCTGACTTATTGGAAGACATTTCAAATCAAGATGGCCGTCATTTTTTGGTCTCTCACCGTAATGATCAGGTCTTGGAAATTTTAGAAAAAACCTCTATAGCAGCTTATTTTACAGAAGTGGTGACTTCTAACTCAGGCTTTAAGAGAAAACCAAGTCCAGAGTCCATGATTTATTTAAGAGAAAAGTATCAAATTAACTCTGGTCTTGTCATCGGTGATCGGCCGATTGATATCGAAGCCGGGCAAGCTGCTGGACTCGATACCCACTTGTTTACCAGTATCGTGAATTTAAGACAAGTATTAGACATGTAAGAAAAAGGAATAAGATGACAGAAGAAATTAAAAATCTGCAGGCACAAGATTATGATGCCAGTCAAATTCAAGTTTTAGAGGGCTTAGAGGCTGTTCGTATGCGTCCAGGGATGTATATCGGATCGACCTCAAAAGAAGGTCTTCACCATCTAGTCTGGGAAATTGTTGATAACTCAATTGATGAAGCCTTGGCAGGATTTGCTAGCCATATTCAAGTCTTTATTGAGCCCGATGATTCGATTACAGTTGTTGATGATGGGCGTGGTATCCCCGTCGATATTCAGGAAAAAACAGGTCGACCTGCCGTTGAGACTGTCTTTACTGTTCTTCACGCTGGAGGAAAGTTTGGCGGTGGCGGATATAAGGTCTCAGGTGGTCTTCACGGAGTGGGGTCCTCAGTTGTTAACGCCCTTTCAACTCAATTAGACGTTCATGTCCACAAAAATGGTAAGATTCATTACCAAGAATACCGTCGTGGTCATGTTGTCGCAGACCTTGAGGTGGTTGGAGATACGGATAAAACGGGAACAACAGTTCACTTTACACCGGACCCAGAAATCTTTACGGAAACAACAACCTTTGATTTTGATAAATTAAATAAACGGATTCAAGAGTTGGCCTTTCTAAATCGCGGTCTTCAAATCTCCATCACAGATAAGCGCGAAGGTTTGGAACAAACCAAGCATTACCATTATGAAGGTGGGATTGCTAGTTACGTTGAATATATTAACGAGAACAAGGATGTTATCTTTGATACACCAATCTATACTGACGGTGAGATGGAGGATATCACAGTTGAAGTAGCTATGCAGTACACAACGGGCTACCATGAAAATGTCATGAGTTTTGCCAATAATATCCACACCCATGAAGGTGGAACGCATGAACAAGGTTTCCGTACAGCCTTGACACGTGTTATCAACGATTATGCTCGTAAAAATAAGTTACTGAAAGACAATGAAGACAACCTAACAGGGGAAGATGTTCGTGAAGGATTAACTGCTGTTATCTCAGTTAAACACCCAAATCCACAGTTTGAAGGACAAACCAAGACCAAATTGGGAAATAGCGAAGTGGTCAAGATTACCAATCGCCTCTTCAGTGATGCCTTTTCTGATTTCCTTATGGAGAATCCTCAAATTGCAAAACGCATTGTAGAAAAAGGAATTCTAGCTGCTAAGGCTCGTGTGGCTGCCAAGCGTGCGCGTGAAGTCACTCGTAAAAAATCTGGTTTGGAAATTTCCAACCTTCCAGGTAAACTAGCAGACTGCTCTTCTAACAATCCTGCTGAAACAGAACTCTTCATCGTCGAAGGAGACTCAGCTGGTGGGTCAGCCAAATCTGGTCGTAACCGTGAATTTCAGGCAATTCTTCCAATCCGCGGTAAGATTTTGAACGTTGAAAAAGCAAGTATGGATAAGATTCTTGCTAATGAAGAAATTCGTAGTCTTTTCACAGCGATGGGAACAGGATTTGGTGCAGAATTCGATGTTTCAAAAGCCCGTTACCAAAAGCTCGTTTTGATGACCGATGCCGATGTCGATGGAGCCCATATTCGTACTCTTCTTCTAACCTTGATTTATCGTTATATGAAACCAATACTAGAAGCTGGTTATGTTTATATTGCCCAACCTCCAATCTATGGTGTCAAGGTTGGAAGCGAGATTAAAGAATATATCCAGCCAGGAGCGGATCAAGAAATTAAACTCCAAGAAGCTTTGGCCCGCCATAGTGAAGGACGTGCCAAACCAACCATTCAGCGTTATAAAGGTTTGGGTGAAATGGATGATCACCAGTTGTGGGAAACAACCATGGATCCCGAACATCGCTTAATGGCAAGAGTTTCTGTGGACGATGCTGCAGAAGCAGATAAAATCTTTGATATGTTGATGGGGGATCGAGTAGAGCCTCGTCGTGAATTTATCGAAGAAAATGCCGTCTATAGTACACTTGATGTCTAAAAAATCGGGAGAACTAGTTCCCTTGGTCTAAAAAATATGATATAATCATTACGATTGTTTCAAGTTAAAAAGGAGTTTAATATGTCTGGTAGTCTAGTAGTATATCTTATAATTGCAATTGCAATTATATTGCTGATTTCATATGCTATAGCAATTTATGTACGGAAACGCAATGAAAGTAAATTAGCAATTTTAGAAGAGAAAAAAGAAGAGCTGTACAATCTTCCAGTTAATGATGAAGTTGAAGCTGTAAAAAATATGCACTTGATTGGACAAAGTCAAGTGACTTTCCGTGAATGGAACCAAAAATGGGTTGACCTATCTCTTAACTCTTTTGCAGATATCGAAAATAATCTTTTTGAGGCAGAAGGCTATAACAACTCATTCCGTTTTTTCAAGGCCAGTCATCAAATAGACCAAATCGAGAGTCAAATTACCTTGATTGAAGAAGATATTGCGGCAATTCGCAATGCTTTGGCAGATTTGGAGAAACAAGAGTCTAAAAATAGTGGACGTGTTCTTCATACTTTGGACTTGTTTGAAGAGTTGCAACACCGAGTGGCTGATCATTCTGAAGAATATGGCCAAGGTTTATCTGAAATCGAAAAACAATTGGAAAATATCCAATCAGAGTTTTCTCAGTTTGTTACTTTGAACACTTCAGGTGACCCAGTAGAAGCTGCTGTGATTTTGGATAATGCTGAAAATCATATTTTGGCTTTGAGTCACATTGTTGACCGCTTACCAGCGATTGTAAAAACATTATCTAAACAGCTGCCTGATCAATTAGAAGACTTGGAAGACGGTTACCGTAAGCTTTTAGATGCTAATTATCATTTTGCTGAAACGGATATTGAATCTCGCTTCCAATTGCTTTATGAAGCTTTGAAGAAAAACCACGAAAATATTGCACAATTAGAGTTGGATAATGCTGAGTATGAAAATACTCAAGTTCAAGAAGAAATCAATACACTCTATGATATCTTTACACGAGAAATCGCTGCTCAAAAAGTAGTAGAAGGCTTAGTTGCAACCCTTCCTACATATTTGAAACACATGAAAGATAGTAATGCTGTTTTAGTGGAAGATATTCAACGATTGAGTAACAATTACCTACTATCTGAAACAGATGTTAGTCATGTTCATAGATTACAAGCTGAGTTAGAGTCTTTGGAAGAATCTGTATTGGAATTAACTTCTGAACAAGAGGAACATTCTGAACCTTATTCATTCCTTGAAGATCGTTTGGAAAACTTACAAGCGACTTTGAAGGAAATTGAAGATGAACAAGTTGCGGTTAGTCAACGCCTTGCTCAGATTGAAAAAGATGATATCAATGCTCGCCAGAAGGCAAATGTTTATGTTAATCGTCTTCACACGATTAAGAGATATATGGAAAAACGCAATCTTCCAGGTATTCCTCAGAATTTCTTACAGTTGTTCTTTACAGCAAGTAACCATACTGAAGAGTTGATGGCTGAACTAGAAGAAGCTCGGGTCAATATCGAAGCTGTGAACCGTATGCTTGAAATTACAACCAATGATATGGAAGCACTTGAAGAAGAAACATATAATATTGTTCAATATGCAACATTGACAGAACAATTGCTACAGTATTCGAACCGTTACCGCTCATTTGATGAACGAATTCAAGAAGCTTTTAATGAATCATTAGAAATTTTTGAAAAAGAATTTGATTATCATGCTTCATTTGATAAGATTTCGCAAGCTTTGGAAGTTGCAGAACCAGGTGTAACCAACCGTTTTGTCACTTCATACGAAAAAACACGTGAGACGATTCGTTTCTAACATAATAAAAGGCTCTATAATATTTGTAGTGGGTAAATCCCCCTATAGATATTATGGAGCCTATTTTTTTGTTCAAAACGAGTAATAGTACTTATTTCTCATTGAAATTATAGCCTGAATTTGATATGATATTTCTATGGATAAAAGTAGAGCAAAACGTGTTACACACGATAAAAAGAGAATCGGTTTAATAGCCCTAGTAGCTATCTTTTCAGTAAGTATTTGTGTCCTTGGTTCAATGATTGGATACAAAATATATACAAAGCAAAGTTTTGAACAAAGGATTGAAACGCTCAAAAAAGAGAAAGATAATCAATTGAGTGAGGGAAATCAGAAAGATCATTTTCGTAAGGGACAAGCCGAAGTAATTGCCTATTATCCTCTCCAAGGGGAGCAAGTGATTTCATCTGTAAAAGAAATCATGACACAGGATATTAAGGAAAATCTGGAAGACAAGGAAAATCTAGTTTTTTATTATACGGAGAAACAGGATTCGACTTTAAAAGGGATTGTTAACCGAAGTGTGATGAAACAAGTCTATGATTTAACTTCGTCAAAAGTTGAAGAGACTGAAAAAACTAGTCTGGCAAAAGTCCATTTGACAGAAGATGGTAAACCTTTTACCCTTGATCAATTATTTTCAGATGCTAGTAAGGCCAAAGAGAAACTGATAAAAGAACTGACTTCTTTTTTACAGGATAAGAAATTGGAGCAAGAAAAGATCGATCAAGTTGTTAAAGGCTTCTCTAACCAAGACTTGTCTGCATGGAATTTTGATTACAAGGATAGTCAGATTATCCTTTATCCAAGTCAGTCAATTGAAAATCTAGACGAGATTGCCTTGCCAGTATCTAGTTTCTTTGAAGTTATTCAGTCCTCTTATCTATTAGATAAGGATGCAGAGCTATATAAGGCTTATTATGAAAAGAAAAATCGTAAAGTAGTAGCCTTGACTTTTGATGATGGACCAAATCCTGCAACGACAAATCAAGCATTAGATACTCTTTCTAAGTATGGTATCAAGGCAACTTTCTTTGTGCTAGGTAAGAATGTTTCTGGAAATGAAGAGATTTTGAAACGAATGAAATCGGATGGACATGTCATTGGAAACCATAGTTGGAGTCATCCGGTGCTTTCAAAACTTTCTCTTGATGAAGCTAAAAAACAAATTACTGATACGGAGGATGCGCTAACTAAAGTCTTGGGTTCTAGTTCCAAACTTATGCGTCCGCCTTATGGAGCCATTACAGACGACATTCGCAATAGCTTGGATTTGAGCTTTATTATGTGGGATGTAGATAGTCTGGACTGGAAGAGTAAAAATGAAGCATCTATTTTGACAGAAATTCAGCGTGAAGTCAAGAATGGTTCTATTATTCTCATGCATGATATCCATGCTGAAACAGTGAATGCTTTACCAAAGGTCATTGACTATTTGAAAGGTCAGGGTTATGACTTTGTGACAATTCCAGATTTGTTAGACTCTCGTCTTAAAGCTCATCAGCTCTATTACGACCGCAATCAATAATACACAAAATCTAAAGAGAAAAGTTTTTATTGAAAATTTGGCTCTTTGGATTTTCTTCTCATAGAAAGGAAAAATAATGAAATCTTATACTTTAAACAATGGTGTTACAATTCCAGTACTGGGATTTGGAACCTGGAAAGCTAAAAATGGAGAGATTGCCTATCAAGCTGTACTAGAGGCTTTAAAGGCAGGCTATCGCCATATCGATACGGCAGCTATTTATAAAAATGAAGAAAGCGTTGGTCGTGCCATTCAAGATAGTGGAGTTCCGCGTGATGAAATTTTTGTAACCAGCAAACTCTGGAATACAAATCACAACTATGAGCAAGCTCGTCAGGCTTTTGAAGAGTCTTTAGAGAAACTGGGCTTGGAATATTTGGATTTGTATTTGATTCATTGGCCAAATCCAAAACCGCTCAGAGAAAATGACCAATGGAAAATCCGAAATGCGGAAGTTTGGAGAGCGATGGAAGACCTCTATCAAGAAGGTAAAATCCGTGCTATCGGAGTTAGTAATTTCCTTCCCCATCATTTGGATGCCTTGCTTGAAACAGCAAAATTTCTTCCAGCTGTCAATCAAGTTCGTTTGGCTCCAGGTGTCTATCAAGAGGAAGTCGTAGATTACTGTCGAGAAAAAGGAATCTTATTGGAAGCTTGGGGCCCTTTTGGTCAGGGAAAACTGTTTGATAGCAAGCAAGTGCAAGAAATCGCGGTAAATCACGGAAAATCGGTTGCTCAAATAGCCTTGGCCTGGAGCTTGGCAGAAGGATTTTCACCGCTTCCGAAATCTGTCACAGCATCTCGTATTCAGGCTAATCTTGATTGCTTTGGAATTGAATTGAGTCATGAGGAACGTGAAACCTTAAAAACTATTGCTGTTCAGTCTGGTGCTCCACGAGTTGATGATATGGATTTCTAGAAAATCATAAAAAGAATTGTACATTACTCCAATTTTTGATATAATAGTCAAGAGGAAAGAAAGTCTTATGGCGTTCTTCAAGCGAGCTTGGGATAGTGGGAGCCAAGTAGGACAAAATAAAGAACTGGCGCTTTCTGTAGTATTTTCAAAAACAATGAAGTAATAAATTAGGGTGGAACCGCGTTTCTGACGCCCCTAGTCGCAAGGCTTGGGTGTTGAAATTCGGTTCTTTTTGAATTCGTCTAATGCCTAAGTAGAAAGGAGCATAATGCTTAAAGGATCTTGTTTATGTAAAGCAGTGACCTACACTCTAGATGAGGAATTATCGGAATTAGTTTTTTGTCATTGCTCATTTTGTCGGAAAGCAACTGCGTCTGCCTATACAGTTAATGCTAAAGTTAGCAGTGAAAAGCTAGTATTGCATGGAAAAGAAAAGCTTGTTTCCTATAGTTCTTCTCCAGGAAAACAGCGTTATTACTGCCAGAACTGTCATAGTCAAATTTTCACTGTTCAAGAAAATATACCAGAAGTCTGTGCTTTGAAATTAGGTACAATAGATGAATGCGATCAGAATTTACAAACTGTTCCCAAACGTCATATTTTTCAGGACCCAGCCTTTTCTTGGTTGCTTGAAAAATAAATCTAAGAAGATAATATAAATTAAAGGAGTAAACAATGTCTAAGAAATTAACATTTCAAGAAATTATTTTGACTTTGCAACAATTTTGGAATGACCAAGGTTGTATGCTTATGCAGGCTTATGATAATGAAAAAGGTGCGGGAACCATGAGTCCTTACACTTTCCTTCGTGCTATCGGACCTGAGCCATGGAATGCAGCGTATGTAGAGCCATCACGTCGTCCTGCTGACGGTCGTTATGGGGAAAACCCTAACCGTCTTTATCAACACCATCAATTTCAAGTGGTTATGAAGCCTTCTCCATCAAATATCCAAGAGCTTTACCTTGAGTCTTTGGAAAAATTGGGTATCAATCCTTTGGAACACGATATTCGTTTCGTTGAGGATAACTGGGAAAATCCATCAACTGGTTCAGCTGGTCTTGGTTGGGAAGTTTGGCTTGACGGTATGGAAATCACTCAGTTCACTTATTTCCAACAAGTTGGTGGATTGGCAACTGGCCCTGTGACTGCGGAAGTTACCTATGGTTTGGAGCGTTTGGCTTCTTACATCCAGGAAGTAGACTCTGTCTATGATATCGAGTGGGCTGATGGTGTAAAATACGGAGAAATCTTCATCCAGCCTGAGTACGAGCACTCAAAATATTCATTTGAAATTTCTGATCAAGAAATGTTGCTGGAAAACTTTGATAAGTTTGAAAAAGAAGCTGGTCGTGCCTTGGAAGAAGGTTTGGTTCACCCTGCCTATGACTATGTTCTCAAATGTTCACATACCTTTAACCTACTTGATGCGCGTGGCGCCGTATCTGTAACCGAACGTGCAGGCTATATCGCTCGTATCCGTAACTTGGCCCGTGTCGTAGCCAAAACCTTTGTCGCAGAACGCAAACGTCTAGGCTACCCACTTTTAGATGAAGCAACACGAGCTAAACTCTTAGCAGAAGACGTAGAATAAAGAGAGTGACAAATTACGAAAATGGGCGAACAGAGTGAGCCCTGAGCCAGTTGCCGCAGTGATGAAGGTATCCTTAGTGAAGCTAAGGATACTAGGCAAAATTGGAGACTTTTGGCTCCAATTTTAGCAATGAAACAACGAAGTTGGTTGCTTGCGTGCCAATCACATAAGGCAAACTGGAAAATAAAAAGATACTTTTCGGAGAAAAAACATGACAAAAAACTTATTAGTAGAACTCGGTCTTGAAGAATTACCAGCCTATGTTGTCACACCAAGTGAAAAACAACTAGGCGAAAAAATGGCAGCCTTCCTCAAGGAGAACCGCCTGTCTTTTGAAGCCATTCAAACTTTCTCAACACCACGTCGTTTGGCTGTTCGTGTAACTGGTCTTGCAGACAAACAGTCTGATTTGACAGAAGATTTTAAGGGGCCAGCAAAGAAAATTGCATTGGATAGTGATGGAAACTTCACAAAAGCTGCTCAAGGATTTGTTCGTGGAAAAGGATTGACTGTTGAAGATATCGAATTCCGTGAAATCAAGGGTGAAGAATATGTCTATGTTACCAAGGAAGAAATTGGTCAAGCAGTTGAAGCCATTGTTCCTGGTGTTGTAGATGTTTTGAAGTCCTTGACTTTCCCTGTCAGCATGCACTGGGCTAACAACACCTTTGAATACATCCGCCCTGTTCACACTTTAACTGTTCTTTTAGATGAAGAAGAGTTTGATTTGGATTTCCTTGATATCAAGGGTGATCGTGTGAGCCGTGGTCATCGTTTCTTGGGGAAAGAAACCAAAATTCAGTCAGCATTGAGCTACGAAGAAGACCTTCGTAAGCAGTTTGTAATCGCGGATCCTCGTGAACGTGAGCAAATGATTGTTGACCAAATCAAAGCAATCGAAACTGAGCATGGTGTACGTATCGAAATTGATGCTGATTTGCTTAATGAAGTCTTGAACTTGGTTGAATACCCAACTGCCTTTATGGGAAGTTTTGATGCCAAATACCTTGAAGTTCCAGAAGAAGTTTTGGTGACTTCAATGAAAGAACACCAACGTTACTTTGTTGTTCGTGATCAAGACGGTAAACTCTTGCCAAACTTTATTTCTGTTCGTAACGGAAACGCAGAGTATTTGGAAAATGTCATTAAAGGAAATGAAAAAGTCTTAGTCGCTCGCTTAGAAGACGGTGAATTCTTCTGGCGTGAAGACCAAAAATTGGTGATTTCAGATCTTGTTGAAAAATTAAACAATGTCACCTTCCATGAGAAGATTGGTTCCCTTCGTGAACACATGATTCGTACGGGTCAGATTGCTATTCTCTTGGCAGAAAAAGCTGGTTTGTCAGCGGATGAAACGATTGACTTAGCTCGTGCAGCAGCCATTTATAAGTTTGACTTGTTGACAGGTATGGTTGGTGAGTTTGACGAACTCCAAGGAATTATGGGTGAGAAATATGCCCTTCTTGCTGGTGAAACTCCAGCAGTGGCAGCTGCTATTCGTGAACACTACATGCCTACATCAGCCGAAGGAGAACTTCCAGAGAGCAAGGTTGGAGCCATTCTAGCCATTGCAGACAAATTGGATACGATTTTGAGTTTCTTCTCAGTAGGTTTGATTCCATCAGGTTCTAATGACCCTTATGCCCTTCGTCGTGCGACGCAAGGTGTGGTTCGTATCTTAGATGCCTTTGGTTGGCACATTGCTATGGATGAGTTGATTGATAGCCTTTATGCTTTGAAATTTGACAGCTTGACTTATGAAAATAAGACAGAGGTTATGGACTTTATCAAGGCTCGTGTTGATAAGATGATGGGCTCTACTCCAAAAGACATCAAGGAAGCAGTACTTGCAAGTTCGAACTTTGTTGTGGCGGATATGTTGGAAGCAGCAAGTGCTCTTGTAGAAGCAAGTAAGGAAGAAGATTTCAAACCATCTGTTGAATCACTTTCTCGTGCCTTTAACTTGGCTGAGAAGGCAGAAGGAGTTGCTGCAGTTGATTCAGCACTTTTTGAGAATGAAGAAGAGAAAGCCTTGGCAGAAGCTGTAGAATCACTCGTTTTGTCAGGGACTGCAAGTCAGCAATTGAAACAGCTCTTTGCTCTTAGCCCAGTTATTGATGCTTTCTTTGAAAATACCATGGTTATGGCTGAAAATGAAGCAGTCCGTCAAAATCGTTTGGCAATCTTGTCTCATTTAACTCAAAAAGCAGCTAAACTTGCACGTTTTAACCAAATCAATACCAAATAAAAATCTGTTAAACGGATTAAATCTTATCATAAAGGAGAGAAATATGGATCCTAAAAAAATTGATCGTATTAACGAGCTTGCCAAAAAGAAAAAAACAGAAGGCTTGACCCCAGAAGAAAAAGTAGAACAAGCCAAACTACGTGAAGAGTATATTGAAGGATATCGTCGTTCTGTTCGCCATCACATTGAAGGAATTAAAATTGTGGACGAAGAAGGAAACGATGTTACACCAGAAAAACTACGTCAGGTACAACGTGAAAAAGGTTTACATGGCCGTAGTCTCGATGACCCAAATTCATAATAAATATTCTTTCTTTTAATAAGGATAGATAAAATAATAAGTAAAAGACTAGCAGATAAAAACTGCTAGTCTTTTTTAGCTAAAAAAGGAACCAATATGGTTCCTAAAAGTATTAGTTACTTGCGCCAGATGTAGCGTCTGCGCCACCACCGTGACCTCCAGCATCACCTGCATCAGAAGCTCCAGATGTAGCATCTGCATCGCCGTGACCATGTCCGCCAGCAGGAGCTGCAGCATTTCCACCGACTAAACGTTGACCAGTTGTATTGAGGTACCAATCAAGCCATGGTTGGAAATTAAAGATAATCTCATTAATTCCAGCATATGAACCATCTGGGTAGTACATTGCTTGGTAATTATGGGTATTAATAACACCTTCAGGTGTTCCTGGCACAATTGTACGGACATATTCTTGATCCCCGTTACGCAATACGCCGACAACCCATTCAACGTTTTTCATTCTAGAATCTGGCAATGTACCGTGTACTGTTCCTAATCTATTTCCTGATTGAGCACGTACACGTTTACCAAACATTGTATCTGGGTCTTGGTGTGCGTTATTAAAGTACAAAAATTGATTGTTATCATCTGCAAATGTCAATTCAAATGGCATTGCTTTCAAGAACATGTCAATTTGGTTAACTGTCAAGATACCGTGGTCTAATTTAACGTAAGTATCTCCAGAAACAGCTCCAACAAGTTCAGCAGCTTTTTCTACCCATTCAGGATCATCTGGATCAACACCTTGGATAGTAGTTGCAATTGAATTTGTACAATATAAATCTTCTGGCTCAATTGGTTTTGGTTTTTTCAATTTTGAAACGACTCCCACATATTTTACAAAGTTGTCTAAACATGTTTCAAGGAAATTAACAGTTCCTTCATTTGTGATATTTCCATTAACATCAAAAGCTTCTTTAGCTTTACCAAGAAGGAATTCATTTCCTGGAAGAGTGTAGGCATTGACACCTGGAGCGTCAAGAATCTTACGAAGGTGAACTTGGGCACGTGAAGTACCTTGGTCATAGTAAGAAGCACCCACAATCATGACTGGTTTGTTTTCAAATGGATGAACTTCATATGAAAGCCATTCAAGAACAGATTTTAGGGAAGCTGAGATTGTGTGGTTGTGCTCAGGAGTAGCGATGATAACACCATCAGCACGAGTAATTTTGTTATATAAATAACGTAATTGGAAACTTTCGTCCCATTTTTCGTCTTGGTTAAACATTGGAACTTCATCAATTTCGAGAACTTCTAATTCAAATTTGAGTTTGAAGTGACGACGGATGAATTCCAAGAGTTTACGGTTATATGATTGATCGTAGTTTGATCCTACAAGTCCAACAAATTTCATTCTTTTTGGTCTCCTATCTTACAAATTTTCCCAGTCAAAGTCTTCAGCATCTTTGCGAAGTAGGGCTTGTGCGTTGCGCAATTTTTCTGTAATTTTTACAAAGATACGGAAGTCGTCAAAAGTGGCATCTAATTTTTTGATAACATCAAGATCCACTAGATCTCCACTTGGATTGAAGGCTTGAAGAGAATGTGAAAGCAAGAATTCATCTGGAAGGACACTTGCTTTGATTTCTGGGGCATTCAAGATTTGGCGAAGTTGTAATTGGGCACGTGATGAACCAAGCGTACCATATGAAGCACCTGTAATCATGATTGGTTTGTTCAAAAGTGGATAGATACCATAAGACAACCAAGCAAGAGCGCTCATCAAAACAGCTGGGATAGAGTGGTCATACTCAGGAGTACCAATAATAACGCCATCTGCCTCTTCAATTTTAGCAGCAATTTCTAAAATTTCAGCAGGTACTTGCTTGTCAGCTGGTTTGTTGAAGACAGGAATGTCTTTAATTTCAACAAGTTCAATTTCAGCTTTTTCAGCAAAGTGTTTTTGCATGTATTGAAGCAATTGGCGGTTTGTAGAACGTTTTGAATTTGTTCCAACAATAGCAATAAGTTTTAACATGAGATTTCCTTTCTCTTTTTACATAATACGATTTTAAAACTCCATTGAAACATTTGTTTCTATAGAGTTGGGATTCCTGAAGAACAGCTTAGGTGACCTTCCTTATCGATGAGGATAGCTTCGATGCCCTCCAAACTTTCAACTTGCCAGAGGATAGAAGCAGGTCTTTCTCCAAATAGACGAGTTGTCCAGATTTCACCATCAACTGATTTATCAGAGATGATTGTTAGACTCGCTAGTTCCGTTTCAACAGGATAACCTGTTTGGCTGTCAAAAATATGATGGTAATCTTTTCCATCGACAGTCAGGTGACGTTCATAAATGCCTGAAGTCACGACAGATTTATTGACAACAGGGATGGTCATTAAGTGATTTCCCCTCGGATTGGCTGGGTCTTGAATCCCAATTTGCCAAGGCTGATCCCCTCTTGCCTGATTTTTTCCAATAGTCAGGATATTCCCTCCCAGATTAATCAAGGCAGATGTCACTCCCTCTTCTCTAAGAAATTGGGCAACCTTATCCGCACTATAACCCTTGGCTAAACAACCTAGGTCTATCTTCATTCCTTTCTGTTTTAAAAACACAGTGGAAGTAGAAGAATCTAACTCGATATAATGAGGATTGATTAAAGGTAGCACTGATTCAATTTCTTGGAGTTGGGCCACTTTGGCATCTGAAAAACCGATACGCCAGGTTTGAATCAAGGGACCAATGCTGATGTTGAGATGACTAGAGGGCGCTAGGCTATGCTCTAATCCAAGTGAAATCAGTTCAAACAGGTCTGGATGAACTTTGACAGGAGCTATTCCAGCTTGATAATTGATTTCCATCAACTCAGATTCTTGACTATTGGCATTGAAGCGGTATTCAAGCTCTTTGAGCAAATCAAAGGATTTTTGGAGCAAGCTATCGGCTCGCTCATCTACTAATGAAATAGTGATAGTAGTCCCCATTAGCCGTTCGGAATGTGAACTAAGAGGCAAGCTACCAACTCCTTTCTCTTATGAAAAGAAGGCTGAAATATAGTAAATTTATATTAAATTTAACCCCTTACATTTTCTTTCCATGATACTAGCATACCATAAAGTCAGCGTTTTCACAAATGAAATTTGTAAACTTGTCAAGAAATATGCTCAGAAAATAAAGAGTAATTGTAAGAAAGACTGATAAAATACAGATTATTTACATTTTTTTACAAAAAAATCGGGAAAATTAGCTAAACTCTTGTAAACGCTAACAGTAAATGTTATACTAGAAGGGTAAATTTAAAATTGAAGGTAGGAATTTTTCTATGAGTAAAATCGTTGTAGTTGGTGCTAACCACGCTGGTACAGCATGTATTAATACTATGTTGGATAATTTTGGCAATGAGAACGAAATTGTTGTATTCGACCAAAACTCTAACATCTCTTTCCTAGGATGTGGAATGGCCCTTTGGATTGGTGAACAAATTGACGGTGCTGAAGGCTTGTTCTATTCTGATAAAGAAAAATTGGAAGCTAAAGGTGCTAAGGTATATATGAACTCACCAGTTCTTTCAATCGACTATGATAACAAAGTAGTTACTGCAGAAGTTGAAGGAAAAGAGCACAAAGAATCATACGATAAATTGATTTTCGCTACAGGTTCTACACCAATCTTGCCACCAATCGAAGGTGTTGAAATTGTTAAAGGCAACCGCGAATTTAAAGCAACTCTTGAAAATGTACAATTCGTTAAATTGTACCAAAACGCTGAAGAAGTGATTCACAAATTGTCTGATAAGAGTCAACACCTTGACCGAATCGCCGTTGTTGGTGGTGGTTATATCGGTGTTGAACTTGCTGAAGCCTTTGAACGTCTTGGAAAAGAAGTTGTCCTTGTTGATATCGTTGATACTGTTTTGAACGGTTACTATGACAAAGACTTCACACAAATGATGGCGAAGAACTTGGAAGACCACAACATCCGCTTGGCGCTTGGTCAAACTGTTAAAGCAATCGAGGGTGATGGTAAAGTTGAACGCTTGATTACTGATAAAGAAACTTTCGATATCGATATGGTTATCCTTGCAGTTGGTTTCCGTCCAAATACTGATCTTGCTGATGGTAAGATTGAACTCTTCCGTAACGGTGCCTTCCTTGTAGACAAGAAACAAGAAACATCTATCCCTGGCGTTTACGCTGTAGGTGACTGTGCAACTGTTTATGACAATGCACGTAAAGACACTAGCTACATCGCTCTTGCTTCAAATGCTGTTCGTACTGGTATCGTTGGTGCATATAACGCTTGTGGACATGAATTGGAAGGAATCGGTGTGCAAGGTTCAAACGGTATCTCTATCTACGGTCTTCACATGGTTTCAACCGGTTTGACTCTTGAAAAAGCTAAAGCAGCAGGTTACAATGCAACTGAAACAGGCTTTAACGATCTTCAAAAACCAGAATTCATGAAACATGATAACCATGAAGTAGCAATCAAGATTGTCTTTGACAAAGATAGCCGTGAAATTCTTGGTGCACAAATGGTTTCACACGATTCTGCAATCAGCATGGGAATCCACATGTTCTCACTTGCTATCCAAGAGCATGTGACAATTGATAAATTGGCATTGACAGACCTATTCTTCTTGCCACACTTCAACAAACCATACAACTACATCACAATGGCTGCCCTTACAGCTGAAAAATAAAAATGAATGACCTATCTGACCTTAAGTTAAGGTCAGATGGTTTTTTAGTCAATGTGTACCCATACAATTATATTTTTTTTATCTTGTGATTCATTCTAATCTAACTTAAAATGAAATGGTAGCTACCAATACAAATGATGAGGATAAAGAAATGACTGAAAATCGTTACGAACTAAATAAAAACTTGGCACAGATGCTCAAAGGTGGGGTTATCATGGACGTTCAGAATCCTGAACAGGCCCGTATTGCAGAAGCTGCTGGTGCGGCAGCTGTGATGGCCTTGGAGCGGATTCCGGCTGATATTCGTGCAGCAGGTGGGGTTTCTCGTATGAGTGATCCAAAGATGATTAAAGAAATCCAAGAAGCGGTTAGCATTCCAGTAATGGCCAAGGTCAGAATCGGGCATTTTGTTGAAGCTCAGATTTTAGAGGCTATTGAAATTGACTATATCGATGAGAGTGAAGTTTTATCTCCAGCTGACGACCGTTTCCATGTGGACAAGAAAGAATTCCAAGTTCCTTTTGTCTGTGGGGCTAAGGACTTGGGTGAAGCCTTGCGTCGTATCGCTGAAGGTGCTTCTATGATTCGTACAAAAGGAGAACCAGGGACAGGAGATATTGTTCAAGCTGTTCGTCATATGCGTATGATGAATCAGGAAATTCGCCGCATTCAAAACCTACGTGAGGACGAACTTTATGTTGCTGCTAAGGACTTGCAAGTACCTGTAGAATTGGTTCAATACGTCCATGAGCATGGAAAATTGCCAGTTGTAAACTTTGCGGCTGGAGGCGTTGCAACGCCAGCAGATGCTGCGCTGATGATGCAATTAGGGGCAGAGGGTGTCTTTGTCGGTTCAGGTATTTTTAAGTCAGGAGATCCTGTTAAACGAGCGAGTGCCATTGTCAAAGCGGTAACTAATTTCCGAAATCCTCAAATTTTAGCTCAAATCTCTGAAGATTTAGGAGAAGCCATGGTTGGTATCAATGAAAATGAGATCCAAATCCTCATGGCTGAGCGAGGAAAATAGATGAAAATCGGAATATTGGCCTTGCAAGGGGCCTTTGCAGAACATGCAAAAGTGCTAGAGAAATTAGGTATCGAGAGTGTTGAAATCAGAAATTTAGAGGATTTTCAGCAAAATCAGAGTGACTTGGCGGGTTTGATACTACCTGGTGGGGAATCTACAACAATGGGCAAGCTCTTACGTGAGCAGGACATGCTGATTCCCATTCGAGAAGCAATTCTATCTGGTTTACCGGTGTTTGGGACCTGTGCGGGTTTAATTTTGCTGGCTAAGGAAATTACTTCTCAGGACGAGAGTCATCTAGGAACTATGGATATGGTAGTCGAGCGCAATGCCTATGGGCGCCAACTAGGAAGTTTCTACACGGAAGCAGAATGTAAGGGAGTCGGTCAGATTCCAATGACCTTTATTCGTGGTCCAATTATCACTAGTGTTGGAGAGGGTGTAGAAATTCTAGCAACAGTTGATAATCAAATCGTTGCAGCCCAAGAAAAAAATATGTTGGTAACTTCTTTTCATCCAGAATTGACTGATGATGTGCGCTTGCACCAGTACTTTATCAATATGTGTAAAGAAAAAAGTTGAGATTGAATTTCTCAACTTTTTTACATGTAATAAACAATGGCAATGTATTGGAGGGCAGACGCAGCTAGGATAAAAAGATGCCAAATCATGTGGAAATAAGGTTTCTTCTTGGCGTAAAATCCAGCCCCAACTGTATAACATAGTCCGCCAGTTACCATGAGACTCCAGAAAATGGGTGTCGTTTGACTGATAATGGCAGGAATGATAGCTAGAACCAACCAGCCCATAATCAGGTAAAGAGCAAGGCTAAATTTCTCATTGACTTTTTTAGCAAAGATTTTATAGAGAATACCAAAGATGGTCGTTCCCCATTGGATGGCAATAATCAGATAGCCAAACCAGTTATTCATTAAGGTCAAGACGACGGGCGTGTATGAGCCAGCAATGGCAACATAAATCATAGAATGGTCGATGATTCGCAAGACATATTTGTGGGTTGAACCATAGGCCATAGAGTGGTAAATGGTGGATGATAGAAACATGAGAAAGAGACTAATAACGAAAATGGAAACGCCGATAGATGATAAAAATCCGTGTGCCTCATAACTATAGGTGGATGAAATGGGGAGTAAGATGAGCATGATGACGGCACCCACAGCATGGGTCACGCTATTAGCAATCTCCTCTCCAAAACTGAGTTGTTTGCTGAGTTTAAGACTAGTGTTCATTGGATTACCTCCTCTTGAGTATGATGGATTAAGGCTAGAGTTTGATGATAGAGTTTAACGGTTTGGCAGCTGGTTTGGATAATGGGGTTAGCTGGATCAATTCCTTGGTTCATGTAGTTTACAAAAGCATCGTAGAGTTGGTCTGAACTTGCTTGAGTTTGTAGAGTATTAAGTGTCTGTGCTATTTCTTGAATAGAGAATACCGACTTGAGGGTTGTGATAGCAATCAAACGAGCAATCTGTTGGCGTTGGTATTTTTTCTTGTCAGGCTTTGTCAGATAACCATGTTTGACATAGTTATTGACCATAGATGCTGTCAGGCCCTTGTCTTTATCAGGAGAGATAGGGGCGCAGACCTGATTGACATAGAGCAAAACCTGGTCCAGATAGAGGTCAATATTTGGGATTTCTGCCCATTTTGGGTAGGAAAAGGTAGTTTTCATTTTCAACTCCTTTTTATCTAGTTTTAATAACTAGATTATAAAATAATAAAAACAGAAAGTCAAGTTTTAACTGCTTGTAGAAAGACTTAAATTATGCTATGATGGGAGAAACTAGTCAGAAATGAGGAGAAAAGATGGAAATTCGTTTAGCTTTTCCAAATGAAGTAGGTGCCATCATGCAGGTGATAGAAGATGCTAAAAAATGTTTAGCAGATGCTGGTAGTGACCAGTGGCAAAATGACTATCCAAATGCTGATATTATTATTGAAGATATTATCTCAGGTCAAGGCTACGTAGCCTTGGAAGAGGGAGAATTACTAGCTTATGCAGCTGTGACCAAGAGTCCAGAGGCAGCCTATGAAGCCATTTATGAAGGAAAATGGCAAGCTGGAGAGTCAGAGTACCTAGTCTTTCACCGTATTGCTGTGGCAGCAGATGTCCAGGGACAGGGAGTTGCTCAAACCTTTTTAGAGGGCTTGATTGAAGGTTTTGACTATCTAGATTTTCGCTCAGATACGCATGTTGCAAACAAGGCCATGCAGCATATCTTTGAAAAACTCGGTTTTAAACAGGTTGGTAAGGTTCCAGTTGATGGCGAACGCTTGGCCTATCAAAAATTAAAGAAATAATGCAAAAGATGTACGTAAAAATGCTCTACTTTTCGCCAATAGGAACCTTGTCTTTGGTTGCCGACGAGCAATATCTGTATGGAATTTGGGTTCAGGAGCAGAAGTATTTTGAGAGGGGGATAGGAGATGAAACAATAGAAGAAGTTGTTAGTCATCCCATTTTAGACCCAGTTATTGCTTGCTTAGATGATTACTTTAAAGGCAAGTCTCAGAATTTATCCAACTTGCCCTTGGCTCCAATCGGAACGGATTTTGAAAAGAGAGTTTGGTCCTATTTACAGGAAATTCCTTATGGTCAAACAGTGACCTATGGACAAATAGCTCAAGACCTACAAGTGGCTTCTGCTCAAGCAATTGGTGGAGCGGTAGGACGCAATCCGTGGTCTATCCTAGTACCTTGTCATCGGGTGTTGGGCGCAGGCAAGCGTCTGACAGGTTATGCTGCAGGAATGGAAAAGAAAGCATGGCTATTGGAGCATGAAGGCGCAGATTTTAAAGATATAAACAATAGAAAGTGAAAGACATGTTAGAATTTATCGAATATCCAAAATGTTCAACTTGTAAAAAAGCAAAACAAGAATTAAACCAACTCGGTGTGGACTATAAAGCTGTCCATATCGTCGAAGAAACACCTAGCCAAGAAGTCATTTTAAATTGGCTAGAAACCTCAGGTTTTGAGTTGAAGCAATTTTTCAACACCAGTGGAATCAAATACCGTGAATTGGGGCTGAAAGATAAGGTAGGAAGCCTGTCAAACCAAGAAGCAGCTGAGTTGCTAGCAAGTGACGGTATGTTGTTAAAACGCCCCATTTTAGTAGAAAATGGAACTGTTAAGCAAATTGGTTATCGAAAACCTTATGAAGAATTGGGATTGAAATAGTTTTTACTTATCTCTTTGATAGATAAAATATATAACCTCCCTGTTTCAAAGTATGATAAACTAGTAGGTGGACAAAGTCTGTATCTGACCGTAGCAAATAATTTCATTGACGGCAGAAGTATGGTAGAATGAATCATTATCAGGAGAGGATGTTTTTATGAATGTTACAACGATTTTAGCATCAGATTGGTACCAAAATTTGATGCAATTGATTCCGGATGGTAAACTTTTTAGCCTGCGTTCGGTCTTTGATGGAATTCCAAGAATTGTCCAACAACTTCCAACAACGATTATGTTGACAATTGGTGGTGCCCTTTTTGGCTTGGTTTTGGCACTTCTTTTTGCTATTGTGAAAATCAATCGTGTCAAGATTTTATACCCCTTACAGGCCTTCTTTGTTAGTTTCTTAAAAGGGACACCGATTTTGGTGCAACTCATGTTGACCTACTATGGAATTCCTTTGGCTTTGAAAGCTCTCAATCAGCAATGGGGTACTGGTCTCAATATCAATGCTATTCCAGCGGCTGTTTTTGCGATTGTAGCCTTTGCCTTTAATGAGGCAGCTTATGCTAGTGAAACCATTCGTGCAGCCATTCTCTCAGTCAATCCTGGTGAGATTGAGGCAGCACGAAGTCTGGGTATGACCCGAGCGCAAGTTTATCGTCGAGTGATTATTCCAAATGCAGCGGTGGTAGCTACTCCAACCTTAATCAATTCCCTAATCGGCTTGACCAAGGGAACTTCTCTAGCCTTCAGTGCTGGTGTTGTGGAAGTCTTTGCCCAAGCTCAGATTTTGGGTGGTGCCGATTATCGTTATTTTGAACGCTTCATCTCCGTTGCCCTTGTTTATTGGGTAGTCAATATCGGAATTGAAAGCCTCGGTCGTTTCATTGAGAGAAAAATGGCTATTTCTGCACCCGATACAGTGCAAACAGATGTGAAAGGAGACCTTCGTTAATGATTAAGATTTCGAATTTAAGCAAATCCTTTTCAGGACAGACTGTCTTGGATCATCTGAACTTGGATATTCAAAAAGGGGAAGTTGTAGCCTTGATTGGTTCTTCAGGAGCTGGAAAATCAACTTTCCTTCGCAGTCTCAATTATCTTGAAACACCTGACAGTGGCTCTATTCAGATTGATAATTTCTCAGTTGATTTTTCTAAAATCACTCAAGAAGAAATCCTTGCCCTACGCCGTAAGTTGTCTATGGTTTTCCAACAGTTTAATTTGTTTGAACGCCGAACAGCACTTGATAATGTAAAAGAAGGCTTGGTTGTTGTCAAGAAATTATCTGATCAAGAAGCGACTAAGATTGCCAAGGAAGAGTTGGCTAAGGTTGGACTTTCGGACCGTGAAAACCATTACCCTCGTCATTTATCAGGTGGACAAAAGCAACGGGTTGCCTTAGCGCGTGCTCTCGCTATGAAACCAGATGTCTTACTCTTAGACGAACCAACTTCAGCCCTTGACCCAGAATTGGTTGGTGAAGTAGAAAAGTCTATTGCAGATGCTGCTAAGTCAGGTCAAACTATGATTTTGGTTAGTCATGACATGTCCTTTGTAGCCCAAGTGGCTGATAAGATTCTCTTCTTAGATAAGGGGAAAATCATCGAGTCTGGAACACCGGATGAGATTATCCACCATCCTAAAGAAGAGCGGACAAAAGAATTCTTCGCTAGTTACAAACGGACTTATATTTGATATAATAGATAAAGGAAAACTCAGTTAGCTGGACTAGCTGAGTTTACTCTTTAAAAAAGATAGAAATGAGAGAAATCATGCTACTGCAACTATTTTCTTTATATTTCGAGAGTTTGATCTTGACCACCATCCTCGTCCTGATTTTTTTAGGGATTTGGATTGGACTGAGAGCCATGTCGGGAGTTGATAAGACAGCCAAGGCTCGCCAAGCCCATCTCTATGATATGATTATGATTGGGGTCTTGGTTGTTCCGGTATTATCCTTTGCGGTTATGAGTTTAATTCTTGTTTTCAAGGCATAATCCTTGCTTGATTGACAAGAAAGAGTTAGAATAAAGATAGTTACAACAAGAAAGAAGGAATCTATATGTACGATACTATTATTATCGGTGCTGGACCTGCAGGGATGACTGCAGCCTTGTATGCTGCTCGAAGCAATCTAAAAGTAGCCTTGATTGAAGGTGGTCTGCCAGGTGGTCAGATGAATAATACATCTGATATTGAAAATTACCCAGGATACGCTAATATTAGTGGACCAGAATTGGCAGAAAAGATGTTTGAACCGCTTGAAAATCTTGGTGTTGAGCACATTTATGGTTATGTTGAAAATGTCGAAGACCATGGTGATTTTAAGAAAGTGATTACTGATGACCGAACGTATGAAACACGTACAGTTATCGTAGCGACTGGCTCTAAACACCGTCCTTTGGGAGTACCTGGAGAAGAAGAACTGAACAGTCGTGGTGTTTCTTACTGTGCCGTGTGTGATGGTGCTTTCTTCCGTGACCAAGATTTGTTGGTAGTCGGTGGTGGAGATTCAGCTGTTGAAGAAGCCCTCTTCTTGACTCGTTTTGCTAAGACTGTGACCGTTGTTCACCGTCGTGACCAACTTCGTGCTCAAAAGGTTTTACAAGACCGCGCCTTTGCGAATGAGAAAGTCAGCTTTATCTGGGATTCTGTAGTGAAGGAAATCAAGGGCGAAAACCGAGTAGAATCTGTCGTATTTGAAAATGTGAAAACAGGTCAAGTGACAGAACAAGCCTTTGGTGGTGTCTTTATCTATGTTGGATTGGACCCTCTTAGCGATTTTGTTAAAGAATTGAATATCCAAGATCAGGCTGGATGGATTGTGACAGATAACCACATGAAAACTGCAGTTGACGGTATCTTTGCAGTTGGAGATGTTCGCTTGAAAGACCTCCGCCAAGTAACAACAGCAGTTGGAGATGGAGCTATCGCTGGTCAAGAAGCTTATAAGTTTATCACCGAACATAGTTAATCATAAAAAAGTTTCCAATCAGATGACTGGAAACTTTTTTTATAGTCTATTTCGGAAAACTTCGTACATGAGAATAGCTGCAGCAACACTGGCATTAAGGCTTTGAACATGTCCATTCATAGGAATGGTAATCATTTCATCTACCTGTTTTTTGATGTTGCTAGAAATGCCTTTTCCTTCATTTCCGATGATGAGGGCGATTTTCCCTTTTGTATTCCATTTATGGCAAGGAGTCCCATTCATATCCGTTCCAAAGGTCCAGAAGCCTTCATCCTTGAGTTTATCTAAAGTTTGACTGAGATTGGTTACTCGGGCAATCGGAACGTGTTCAATAGCACCTGTGGCTGTTTTGGCAACGACAGGAGTTACTCCGACAGCACGGTGCTTGGGAATGATGACTCCTGAAACATTGGTCGCATCAGCGGTTCTTAAGATGGAGCCTAAGTTGTGAGGATCAGTTAACCCGTCCAGAATTAATAGCAAAGGATTTTCTTCTTGGCGTGTTTTGGCAAGAATGTAATCTAGCTCGCTATAGGCAAATTCAGACACTCGTAGAACAAAACCTTGGTGGACAGCACCTTCAGTCATCTCAGAGAGGGATTTTTTTGAAGTCCAAGAAATGGACACCTTCTTTTCTGTAGCCAGTTCCTTGACTTTCTCAACATTCTTACCTCGGAGATCTTCTTGGAGGTAGAGTTTGTTGCCAGTGTTTGCAAGGAGAGCTTCGGTAACGGCGTGGACGCCATAGACAATATCATTTGTTTTCATGCCTCTATTATAACACAAAACCCCGTCTTGCAACGGGATTTTCTTTATTCTAGAATCAGTAAACCATCTTTAACTGCAAATGGGTCTTTTTCATTGATACGATCGTAAAACATGATACCGTTGATGTGGTCAATTTCATGCTGAACAACGATGGAGTTGTAGCCTTTGAGCTTGATACGGTGTTTTTCTCCATCCTTGTCAAAGTAGTCAACAGTAACGCGGGCATGGCGAACAACATAGCCAGGCACGTTGCGGTCAACAGAGAGGCAACCTTCTCCTTCACCAAGAGCAGCGTCTTGAACAGAGTGAGAGACGATTTTTGGATTGTACATAATAGCTTGCAAGTCGTAAGCTTCCTCTGGAGTTTCGCCTTCTTCAACAATATTAGGTACCAAAACAGCGATAATGCGTTTTGAGATATCTAATTGAGGAGCAGCAAGTCCAACTCCACCGCGGAGCCCCATTTTTTCAGCCATGACAGGATCTTGGGAATGTTTGAGGAATTGCATCATCTTTTCGCCAAGAATGATTTCTTGATCAGATAGGGGGAAAGTGACTTCCTCAGCAACTGCGCGTAGAGTAGGATTCCCTTCGCGGATAATATCGTTCATATCAATTAAGTGAGCAGCTTTTGTAATACGTTCTATTGCAGACATTTTCTCTCCTTTCATTACCTCTACATGATATCACAAAATGATAAGGAATGAAAGCATTTCGGCATCTAGCTTTTATAGAAAATACCTACTAGGTTCGATTCAATTGTGAAAGAATTACTTATCTGTGATATAATAAAAAGAAAAGGCTTGCATTAGAAAGTAGGGAGAATGAAGATGCAAAGAAGACAAGATAGACATAAACGTGGACCAGTTTTTCATTTTGTGAGAGGCTTTGTAAACTTTTTTAGGAGTTATCGCAAGTGGAGTAATAAGGGATTTGTGGCGATACTCTTGCTAGCAGTTGCTTTATCAATGGGCTTGGTCTTGCTGTTTGAAAGTTTCCAAGGAATCCCCTTGACCAGTCAAAAAAAGGATGCCATTTCTAAAGAAGCAAATAAGACAAATCAAAAATCTAAAGATCAGGAAGAAGAAACAAGTGCTCGTATTATGGCCCATGGAGATTTACTTTACCATGATATTATCTATATGTCAGCTAAAAAGGAAGATGGCAGCTATGATTTTCATGAGAATTTTGAATACGTAACTCCTTGGCTTAAGCAGGCAGATTTGGCAATAGGTGATTTTGAAGGGACCATTAATAAAGATCATTATCTAGCTGGCTATCCTTTATTTAATGCTCCTGGTCAAGTAATGGATGCTATTAAAGATGCTGGGTATCATGTTTTAGATTTAGCCCATAATCATGTTTTAGATTCGCAAATTGAAGGAGTCATTTCAACGGCAGATGCAATTGAAAAGGCAGGAATGACACCTATTGGAGTTTATACGCACGAGTCACGTGATCAAGCTCCGCTCGTTATCAAGGAAGTGAACGGTATCAAGGTTGCACTTTTGGCTTATTCTTATGGATTTAATGGAATTGAGCAAAGTATTTCTCAAGAAGATTATAACCGCTATCTTTCAGACCTAAACGAAGATAAGATGAAGGCTGAAATTGAGCGTGCAGAGAAGGAAGCGGATATTACTGTTATCATGCCTCAGATGGGTGTTGAGTATCGAATAGAACCGACTGAAGAGCAAAAGGCTTTGTACCACAAGATGATTGATTGGGGAGCGGATATTATCTTTGGAGGCCATCCACACGTAGTTGAACCATCTGAGATTGTTGAAAAAGATGGAGACAAGAAACTCATTATCTATTCAATGGGGAACTTCATTTCTAACCAACGTATTGAAACAATGACTGGTGTAGACAATGCTAAGTGGACAGAGCGTGGTGTTCTTATGGATGTAACTGTCAAGAAAAAAGATGGACAAACAACTATTGAAACAGCTAAAGCTCATCCTACTTGGGTCAATCGAACACCAAAAGGAACTTTTTCACCAGAAGGATATCCCCTATATCATTACCAAACCTATATCTTAGAAGACTTTATCGAGGGTGGTAGCCATCGTGACCAGTTAGATGAAGCGACTAAGGAGCGAATTGATACAGCCTATAAAGAAATGAACGAACATGTGGGATTGAAGTGGGACTAGCTTAAATCCAGAGGAAAGTAAATGACGATTAAAGTAATTGCGACAGATATGGATGGGACCTTGCTGGATGCTAGAGGCCAGCTTGATCTCCCACGCTTGGAAAAGATTTTAGATCAGTTGGATCAAAGGGGTATTCGTTTTGTCATCGCGACTGGGAATGAAATTCACCGCATGAGGCAACTACTGGAGCACTTGGTCGATCGAGTGGTTCTGGTTGTTGCAAACGGTGCTCGTATTTTTGAAAACAATGAATTGATTCAGGCTCAGACTTGGGATGATGCCATTGTCGATAAGGCTTTGGCTCATTTCAAGGGTCGAGCGTGTCAGGACCAGTTTGTTGTAACGGGGATGAAGGGTGGTTTCGTCAAAGAAGGTACGATTTTTACAGATCTTGAAAGTTTTATGACTCCAGAAATGATTGAAAAATTCTACCAACGGATGCAATTTGTGGATGAATTAACCTCCGACCTCTTTGGTGGTGTGCTCAAGATGAGTATGGTTGTTGGTGAGGAACGTTTGAGTTCTGTTTTAGAAGAAATCAATGACCTCTTTGATGGCCGTGTTCGGGCTGTATCGAGTGGCTATGGTTGCATTGATATCCTCCAAGCTGGGATTCATAAAGCGTGGGGCTTGGAAGAATTACTCAAGCGCTGGGACTTGAACCCCCAACAAATCATGGCTTTTGGTGACAGTGAAAATGATGTTGAAATGCTTGAAATGGCTGGAATTGCCTATGCGATGGAAAATGCTGATGAGAAAGCCAAAGCTGTGGCGACTGCTCTAGCACCAGCTAACAGCCAAGGAGGAGTTTACCAAGTCTTGGAAAACTGGTTAGAAAAAGGAGAATGAAGTGGCAGTACAGTTATTAGAAAATTGGTTACTAAAGGAACAAGAAAAAATCCAAACCAAGTATCGTCACTTAAATCAAGTTTCTGTTGTAGAGCCAGATATTCTTTTTATTGGGGATTCCATTGTCGAATATTATCCTCTACAGGAATTATTTGGGACTTCGAAGACAATTGTCAATCGAGGCATTCGAGGTTATCAGACAGGGCTGTTATTAGAAAATCTAGATGCTCATCTGTACGGTGGAGCAGTAGATAAAATTGTCCTTTTGATTGGGACAAATGATATTGGAAAAGATGTGCCTGTGAATGAGGCTCTCAATAATATCGAAGCTATCATACAATCCATTGCTCGCGATTATCCATTGACAGAGATGAAATTGCTTTCTATTTTGCCAGTCAATGAGGGAGAGGAGTACAAGCAGACAGTCTATATCCGCACGAATGGAAAAATTCAGAAATGGAATCAAGCCTATCAAGAGCTTACTTCTGCCTATATGCAGGTAGAATTTGTGCCAGTTTTTGATAGTTTGACAGACCAAGTAGGTCAACTCAAAAAAGAATATACAACTGATGGACTGCATCTCAGTGTTGCTGGTTATCAGATTTTGACAAAATCTTTGAAAGACTATCTTTTGTAGTTAATTGCTTTCCTTTTTGCATTTTTGAGTTAGATAAGGTATAATGGTTTTGTTGTCTTTTGGGGTCGTTACGGATTCGACAGGCATTATGAGGCATATTTTGCGACTCGTGTGGCGACGTAAACGCTCAGTTAAATATAACTGCAAAAAATAACACTTCTTACGCTCTAGCTGCCTAAAAACCAGCAGGCGTGACCCGATTTGGATTGCTCGTGTTCAATGACAGGTCTTATTATTAGCGAGATACGATCAAACTTTGTCTAGCAGTTTGGTAAGAGATTTATAGGCTCGCAGTTCCTAGGCTTGAGTTATGTGTCGAGGAGCTGTTAAAACAATACATAACCTATGGTTGTAGACAAATATGTTAGCAGATGTTTGGACGTGGGTTCGACTCCCACCGGCTCCATTATTCTTTTGCATTCCTTTCTAAAACGTTGTACTTACAGCGTTTTTTATTTTGTTCTTTGGTATTCCTTGGTATTCTTTTTTACAAAAAGGATACAATTTTCAGTTGTATCCTAAATATTAAAGCAAGTCCTGAATTTTCTTAAGTTTTTATCATATTTTCTGTTATAATTAAGGTGCTTTAAGAAAAATAATGAAAAAACTAAATGTTTTTCATATAGTTTTCATTGTTTTAATAGTTTAAAGTCAATCTTATTTTTCTCTAATAGAAAATAATGAAAAAGTAGGTTTAGAAAGAGGTAAGTATCTATGTCTTCTCATAAAAAAGTGTCACTCTCTGAGATTAATCAATCTATCGATACTCCAAATAACAATCATTTCTGGCAAAATTTAAAGGCCTTTTTAGGTCCGGGTGCTCTTGTCGCAGTTGGTTATATGGATCCAGGAAACTGGATTACCAGTGTAGTCGGTGGTGCTTCCTATAAGTATAGTCTCTTGTTTGTTATCTTGATTTCATCTCTCATTGCCATGCAACTTCAGCAGATGGCAGGAAAGCTTGGTATTGTAACCCAGATGGACCTGGCTCAAGCAACGGCTCATCATTCACCTAAATGGCTTCGTTATAGTCTATGGGTGATTTTAGAATTAGCCTTGATGGCGACAGATCTGGCAGAAGTTCTAGGTTCAGCGATTGCTCTCAATCTTCTCTTTAAGATTCCGATTATGATAGCAATTCTCTTGACCGTGTTGGATGTTTTTCTCTTATTGCTTCTGATGAAATTTGGCTTTAAGAAGATTGAAGCTATTGTGACAACACTGATTTTAACCATTCTAGCAATTTTTACCTATCTGGTAGCTTTGTCACATCCAAGCTTCCAAGGAATCGTTGAGGGTTATCTACCGAATGCAACCTTATTTGAAAGTCCCTTGCCAGGGCATGAAAGTCAATTAACCTTGGCACTAGGGATCGTGGGAGCAACGGTTATGCCCCATAACCTCTATTTGCATTCTTCCTTGTCTCAAACTCGGAAAATCAATCACAAGGACAAGAATGATGTTCGAAAAGCCGTGCGCTTTATGACCTGGGATTCAAATCTCCAATTATCCTTGGCCTTTGTGGTTAACTCCCTTCTATTAATTCTCGGGGCGGCTCTCTTTTTCGGCCATGCATCTGAGATTTCTGCCTTCTCTCAAATGTATAATGCCTTGCAGGATTCTACTATTGCAGGAGCTATAGCTAGCTCGACCTTATCAACCTTGTTTGCCTTGGCTTTATTAGCCAGTGGTCAAAATTCGACAATTACGGGTACCTTGACTGGACAAATCGTTATGGAAGGTTTCTTGCATATGAGATTACCTCAATGGTTCATTCGTTTGGCAACTCGTCTCTTTGCCTTGTTGCCTGTCATGATTGTAGCGGTTCTGTTTGGTCATCAGGAAAAAACATTGGATCAGTTATTGGTTTATTCACAAGTCTTTCTTTCGATTGCTCTTCCATTTTCAATCTTCCCACTGATTTATCTAACTTCTAAGAAATCACTGATGGGAGAATTTACCAATGCCAAATGGAATACCATCCTTGGCTATATCGTTTCCATTATCTTAACAATTCTCAATGTGAAATTGTTATTTGATATTTTCTAAGAAATTCACCCGAGTTATAAAACAAGCATATAAGAAAAAAGATACCCAAGATTTCTTGGGTATCTTTTTTAAAATAAACGGAAGACATGGGATTCGAACCCACGCACGCTGTTACACGCCTACCGCGTTTCCAACACGGCCTCTTAAGCCTCTTGAGTAATCTTCCAATGCTTACTCAAATAGTCTACCATAAAGCCTCTTATCTTGCAATAAAAATTCTGGAAATGAGAAAAATGATAGAATTTGAAAGAAAATGATAAAAAATGCTTGACTTTGAAAGAGAGTGTGATAGAATGAATAGTGTAAACGATAACAGGAGGTGATTCGGTGTTAAAAACAGAGCGGAAGCAACTGATTCTAGAGGAGTTAAATCAACATCATGTAGTTTCTCTAGAAAAATTAGTTAGTTTGCTAGAAACGTCAGAATCAACGGTTCGAAGAGATTTGGATGAGTTGGAAGCGGAAAACAAGCTTCGTCGCGTGCATGGTGGAGCAGAATTGCCCCATTCCTTGCAGGAAGAAGAAACCATTCAAGAAAAATCTGTCAAAAACCTTCAAGAGAAGAAGTTGCTAGCTCAGAAGGCAGCCTCTCTCATCAAGGAACAAGATGTCATCTTTATTGATGCTGGAACAACAACTGCTTTTTTGATCCATGAATTGGTCAATAAGAATATTACTGTTGTAACCAACTCGATTCACCATGCTGCTCAGTTGGTTGAAAAGCAAATTCCAACTGTCATGGTTGGAGGAAGTGTCAAGATGGCAACAGATGCTAGCATCGGGGGCGTTGCTCTTAATCAGATTAACCAATTGCACTTTGACCGTGCTTTTATCGGGATGAATGGTGTGGACGATGGTTATTATACGACTCCTGATATGGAGGAGGGAGCTGTGAAGCGTGCTATTTTGGAAAACGCCAAACAGACCTATGTCTTGGTGGATTCGTCTAAAATTGGACAAACTTGCTTTGCCAAGGTAGCACCACTCAAACGAGCTATTGTTATCACAAGTCAAGGGCATGAGCTCTTGCAGGCTATTAAGGAGAAAACGGAGGTAATAGAAGTATGATTTATACAGTCACACTCAATCCATCTATTGATTATATCGTTCGTTTGGACCAAGTCCAAGTCGGTAGTGTCAATCGTATGGACAGTGATGATAAGTTTGCTGGAGGGAAAGGAATCAATGTCAGTCGTGTCTTGAAACGCTTGGATATTCCAAATACAGCAACTGGATTTATCGGAGGCTTTACTGGTAAATTTATCACGGATACTTTGGCTAATGAAGAAATCGAGACACGTTTTGTCCAAGTAGCAGAAGATACTCGTATCAATGTTAAGATTAAAGCGGACCAAGAAACAGAAATCAACGGAACGGGTCCAAATGTCGAACCAACCCAGTTAGAAGAATTGAAAGCTATATTGTCTAGTTTGACTGCAGAAGACACGATTGTCTTTGCTGGTTCAAGTGCTAAAAATCTAGGCAATGTTATCTATAAGGATTTGATTGCCTTGACGCGTCAGACGGGTGCACAAGTGGTTTGTGACTTTGAAGGACAGACCTTGATTGATAGTTTGGACTACCAGCCACTTTTGGTCAAACCAAACAATCATGAACTTGGAGCGATTTTTGGGGTTAAACTCGAAAGTTTAAATGAAATTGAGAAGTACGCTCGTGAGTTACTGGCTAAAGGTGCTCAAAACGTCATTATCTCTATGGCTGGTGATGGTGCACTTCTTGTCACATCTGAGGGAGCTTACTTCGCAAAACCTATCAAGGGAACAGTGAAAAATTCAGTCGGAGCTGGTGATTCAATGGTTGCCGGATTCACAGGTGAATTTGTCAAATCAAAAGATGCAGTAGAAGCCTTCAAATGGGGAGTGGCTTGCGGAACGGCAACCACCTTCTCGGATGACTTGGCAACAGCGGAATTTATTAAAGAAACATATGAAAAAGTTGAGGTAGAAAAACGATGAAAATTCAAGACCTATTGAGAAAAGATGTCATGTTGCTGGATTTGCAGGCGACTGAAAAAACAGCTGTCATCGACGAGATGATTAAAAGTTTGACAGACCACGGTTATGTAACAGATTTTGAAACATTTAAAGAAGGCATTTTGGCGCGTGAAGCTTTGACTTCTACTGGTTTGGGTGATGGTATCGCAATGCCTCACAGTAAAAATGCTGCTGTCAAAGAAGCGACTGTTCTCTTTGCTAAGTCAAACAAGGGTGTTAATTACGAAAGTTTAGATGGGCAACCAACCGACCTCTTCTTTATGATTGCGGCTCCAGAAGGTGCCAATGACACTCACTTAGCGGCCTTGGCAGAATTGTCTCAATATTTGATGAAAGACGGCTTTGCTAACAAACTTCGTCAAGCAACATCAGCTGACCAAGTTATCGAACTTTTTGACCAAGCTTCAGAAAAAACTGTGGAGGCTGTTCAAGGAGCTGCCAATGACTCTGGTGACTTTATTGTGGCTGTTACAGCTTGTACGACAGGTATTGCCCACACTTACATGGCCCAAGAAGCCCTTCAAAAAGTAGCTGCTGAAATGGGGGTTGGTATCAAGGTCGAAACCAATGGTGCTAGCGGTGTTGGAAACCAACTAACTGCTGAAGATATCCGTAAGGCTAAAGCGGTTATCATCGCAGCAGATAAGGCTGTAGAAATGGATCGTTTCGATGGCAAACCATTGATCAGTCGTCCGGTTGCTGATGGTATCCGTAAAACAGAAGAATTGATTAACTTGGCTCTTTCAGGAGGTACGGAAGTCTACCGTGCTGCTAATGGAGCAAAAGCTGCAACTACAAGCAACGAAAAACAAAGCCTTGGTGGTGCTTTCTACAAACACTTGATGAGTGGTGTATCTCAAATGTTGCCATTCGTTATCGGTGGTGGTATCATGATTGCACTTGCCTTCTTGATTGACGGTGCTTTGGGTGTGCCGAATGAAAATCTTGGCAATCTTGGTTCTTACCATGAGCTAGCTTCTATGTTCATGAAAATTGGTGGAGCTGCCTTTGGTTTGATGCTTCCAGTCTTTGCAGGTTATGTTGCCTACTCTATCGCTGAAAAACCAGGTTTGGTAGCAGGTTTCGTGGCTGGTGCTATTGCCAAAGAAGGTTTTGCCTTTGGTAAAATCCCTTATGCAGCAGGTGGTGAAGCAACTTCAACTCTTGCAGGTGTCTCATCTGGTTTCCTAGGTGCCCTTGTTGGTGGATTTATCGCAGGTGCTTTAGTTCTTGCCATCAAGAAATACGTTAAAGTTCCTCGTTCGCTTGAAGGTGCTAAATCAATCCTTCTCTTGCCACTTCTTGGAACAATCTTGACTGGATTTGTCATGCTAGCTGTTAACATCCCAATGGCAGCAATCAACACTGCTATGAATGACTTCCTAGGTGGTCTTGGAGGAGGTTCAGCTGTCCTTCTTGGTATCGTTCTTGGTGGAATGATGGCTGTCGACATGGGTGGACCAGTCAACAAAGCTGCCTATGTCTTTGGTACAGGTACGCTTGCAGCGACTGTTTCTTCAGGTGGTTCTGTAGCTATGGCGGCAGTTATGGCTGGAGGAATGGTTCCACCGCTTGCTATTTTTGTCGCAACTCTTCTCTTTAAAGGTAAATTTACCAAAGAAGAACGCAACTCTGGTTTGACAAATATTATCATGGGATTGTCATTTATCACCGAGGGAGCAATTCCATTTGGTGCCGCTGACCCAGCACGTGCTATCCCAAGCTTCATTCTTGGTTCAGCAGTAGCAGGTGGACTTGTTGGTCTTACTGGTATCAAACTCATGGCGCCACACGGAGGAATCTTCGTGATTGCCCTTACTTCAAATGCTCTTCTTTACCTCGTTTCTGTTTTGGTAGGAGCAATCGTAAGTGGTGTGGTCTATGGTTACCTACGCAAACCACAAGCAGTTAAATAAAAGGGAACTATATACCAGTTTAAACCAACCACAAAATGTAGTATTTCAACAATATCGAAAAAGACGATTTCCGTTTGGAAATCGTCTTCTCACTATTTCAATAGTTCATACTCAAATAATTTACTTTCAAGCTCATTCTCATAGTAATCAGCTAACCTTGTTTTAAGTTCTTTTAGTTTAGTGTTAACTTTTTCATTGTTGAATATCTTTTTATCATTACCATCTTTGTATGATGTATTTATGTCCAATTCAATTTGATAAGTACCATAATTGTATTTTGGATTATATTCTTGAGTATTTTTAGCTAGTTCAAGTAATTCATCAAAGACGCCTAGCAACATTAAGTCAGCTCTATCAAGTTTTCCATATTTTTCTTGTTCGACCAATTCTTTACGAACTAGAGAGTTCTCATCTAGGCACATTTCGTTACTATAAAACTTTTCATCAGAACCATCAAAGCTCAAACAATGATTTTTTTGAGAGATACAAGTCCATAATGTAGCTTTTCTAAGAAAATCTGTATCCTCTGTATACAAATCCCCTTTATCAGCAGTTGTGTAGTAAATATCCCTTTCATACCAGTTTTTTTGAGGGTATTGCTTGGCAACAAATAAAGCAGTTTGCTCTGCGTAATTATTTGTTCTAACTTGACTACCTCGTCCATGATAAATAGCAATTCTAGTCATTCTTATGTCCTGCGGAGTAGTACCAAAACCACTGGCTTCTATAACCGCTAAAATATTGTCATTATAAACAGGTTTTCCATAGCTTTTTAATGGTACTTCTTTACCATCGTAGCCAGTAGCAATTTTAGATAACACATCTGTTTTTAACTTTTTAGAATAGTATTCTCCTAGCGTTTTGTATACTTTTTTTATAGTGACATGCTTCACATCTTTAAGAATAGCATCCTCAGGTACATCAATGACTGCTGCTCCTTTCCCAGTTCCCCATTTTTTATTATCTCTCCATATTTCTTTAGCAGTTACAGTAATACTTTCAGTTTCGTTATCTTGATCGTTTTTCCAAAGTGCTACCAAAACGGAACTTTCTTGTGCTTTAAAGTTCCCTCTGTTTGCTAGAAAACCATTAATAAAGATTTTTTGCATTAGACCAACTGATTTCCAATACTTAACAGGAGCAAATAAAATATAATAGTCGTTTTCATCTCTCATAAAGTATTTTTCAAAAGACCAAACAAATTGATTTAGCAAATCTTTTGCATGGTTACTATCACCCACAAATTCATCGGACATCAATTTCCTTATATAGCTAAATTTATCTATCGATTTAACATTTCCTTCTTGAGCCCGAGCTAATTCGCTAGAATAAGGGGGATTTTCAAAACCAATAATCGCAACATTTTTGTCATCTATGATTTCTTGTAATGTATTATGTTTTCCATCTGTTTCCATTGGAATCGATAAAAACTCTTCTGCTAAAGCATCCCCACCTGTTACTAAGTTCCCCTTGTTTGCTTGTACAATTGAAAGTGGTGGTATGATAGCCCTCACTTTTCCAATATATTTGTTATACAAAACAAGCCATTCTTTTATTTCATAAGTATTCAAGATAACATGGCCTAACTCTTCTTCAGTTAAATAATGCTCTAATGCTCCTGTACCAGCACATCTATCCAAAATAACATAGTCCATATTTTTAGGAAGACTGCTAATAGCTTGACGAACAAGTTTAGTTGCTTCTTTAACATAAGGTAATGGTGTATAAAACGCTCCTAAATCTTTTCTATTTGCAGGGTCATTTAATGCGTCCATCACGGTGTCAAAATCGCTTTCGTCTCCACACCAAGGTAAGATATAGTTTTCGACTATTGAATTAGACGGTTGTTTGAGCATCTCAAACATTTGAGATTTTGTTGTTGTTTTATCGTGACGGTATATGTAGTTCGCCCACCCTAAAATGTTTGGAAAGCCAATTTCAAACTTTTGATACTCGTCTATTTGGAATAATTCACGCAATTCACGATTTTTAGGGCTCTTTGGTTGAAAAACATCAAATTCAATTACTTTTTCAGGATTAGTAGCATCTTTTAAAGTCTTCTGATTTACATTTTTTGATGCACTATTCGTATAATTTTGTAAAATTTCTAAACGATATTTAGTTGCATCATAAACACTAGCACGATTTTTATTAATATCAACTAAAACGATTTTGCTTGGTATAGGAATACCACCTTTAATCCTTAATTTAGACAGATAGTGGATAGCTTGAGTAAGCACAGCATTAAGATCAGCAATGCTATTTTTAAATTCAAACAGAGATCCGTTAACGATACCATCAGTATTTTCGATTAAAATATCTTTTTCATCAAAACCGAAATTTCTCCAGAAAAATAAATTGTCTGCTCTTTCATTTCCAGATTGCCAACTTCTATCAATAGCTAGAGGCGTCATTTTACACCTCCAACAATCAACTCATTGAGTTGAGAAACAACAGAAAAGACCTTCTCACAAAAATGTGAAAAAGTCTGTTTTAGGGCTTGACAAAAAATACGCTTGATTACATAATCAGCGTGAGCTGTGAGCTGTGAGC
>NZ_JAJNSA010000094.1:0-9913 GCF_027497875.1 Streptococcus sp. SM3
CATTACAGAAGATTGGCTACCAAAAGGTGAGCCAAGTTTTGCAACAGGGAGAGTTTAGTCTACGAGGAGATATTTTAGATATCTTTGAGATCGACCAACTCCAACCCTATCGGATTGAATTTTTCGGAGATGAGATTGATGGAATCCGAATCTTTGACCCAGAAAGTCAGCGTTCTGTTGAAAATGTTGAAGACGTTCAACTGAAGGCAGTGAGTGATCTATTGTTGCAAGAGGAAGATTTCATCCGTGGTCAGCAGCAAATCGAACAATTGCAAGAACAGAGTGCAAATGAAGAATTTAAATCTTATCTAGCAGAAATTCTGGGAGATATTTCTCAAAGGAAACTCCATCCGGATCTTAGGAAATTTATTAGTTTCTTTTACAAAAAGCAATATACCTTATTCGATTATCTCCCTAAACACACTCCTGTCTTTCTGGATGATTATCAAAAAATAGCAGATCAAATAGCGAGATTTGAACTAGATACAGCTAATCTCTTGACGGAAGATTTACATAAAAATAGAGCTTCTTCTCGCCAAGTGTATTTTGCAGACACCAGTACAACATTACGAAAATATACGCCTGCAACTTATTTTTCAAACTTTCAAAAAGGATTGGGAAATTTGAAGTTTGATCATTTGTATCAATTCAATCAATATCCCATGCAGGAGTTTTTTGGACAATTTGATTTATTAAAAGAGGAAATTGAACGGTATCGAAAATCAAACTATACTGTTATTGTCCAAGCAACTTCTCATCACAATCTTCAACAGCTCCATAAAAATTTAGAAGAATATGGAATTCGATTAGATTATATTGATGGGGATACGATCATCCCTCAAGCTAGTCAATTAGTTGTTGGAGGACTAGCTCACGGTTTCCAATTTGTTGATGAAAAAATTGTCTACATTACAGAATCAGAGATTTATCAGAAAAAGATCAAACGAAAGATTCGCAGGCAAAATATTTCCAATGCTGAACGCCTAAAAAATTATAATGAACTGGAAAAAGGGGACTATGTTGTTCACCAAGTTCATGGTATTGGTCAATATTTGGGAATTGAAACGATTGAAATTTCGGGTGTCCATCGTGATTATGTTTCAATTCAATATCAAAATGGAGATCGCATCTCGATTCCTGTCGATCAGATTCAGATGTTGTCCAAATACGTTGCAAGTGATGGAAAAACGCCAAAAATTAACAAGTTAAATGATGGGCGTTTCCAAAAAACGAAGCAAAAGGTTCAGACCCAGGTAGAGGACATTGCGGATGATTTGATAAAACTTTATGCGGAGCGTAGTCAATTAGAAGGCTTTGCCTATTCCCAAGATGATGAAAACCAAGAGGCTTTTGAACAAGATTTTCCATATATTGAAACAGATGACCAATTACGTTCCATTGAAGAAATCAAAAAAGATATGGAATCGAATCGTCCGATGGACCGATTGCTGGTTGGAGACGTCGGTTTTGGGAAAACAGAGGTCGCTATGCGAGCAGCCTTTAAGGCAGTAAATGATCATAAACAAGTAGCAGTGCTGGTTCCCACCACTGTTCTTGCCCAACAACATTATGCCAATTTTAAGGAGCGTTTTGAATCTTTTGCAGTAGAGGTTGCTGTTTTAAGTCGTTTCCAGAGTAAGGCAGAGCAGAAAGAAACGCTTGAAAAGTTGAAAAAAGGACGAGTGGATATTATTATTGGAACTCACCGGCTCTTGTCCAAAGATGTTGTTTTTTCAGACTTAGGCTTAATCGTGATTGATGAAGAACAACGTTTTGGAGTGAAGCACAAAGAAACCTTGAAAGAATTGAAAAAAAAGGTGGATGTGCTTACCCTAACAGCTACTCCTATACCTCGAACTCTTCATATGTCTATGCTAGGAATTCGAGATTTGTCTGTCATTGAAACACCTCCGACCAATCGATATCCTGTGCAAACTTTTGTACTAGAGACCAATCCAACCATTATTCGAGATGCTGTGTTGCGGGAGATGGATCGTGGAGGACAGGCCTATTATCTTTACAATAAGGTAGATACAATTGAACAAAAGGTGTCTGAATTAAAAGAGTTTATTCCAGAGGCTTCGATTGGCTTTGTTCATGGTCAGATGAGTGAGGTTCGCTTAGAAAATACCCTGTTGGATTTCATTAATGGCGAATACGATGTCTTAGTGACGACAACCATTATTGAGACAGGTGTGGATATTCCAAATGCTAATACACTCTTTATTGAAAATGCGGATCATATGGGACTTTCAACGCTTTATCAACTAAGAGGTCGTGTGGGACGAAGCAATCGAATTGCTTATGCTTATTTGATGTATCATCCAGACAAATCTCTTACAGAAGTGTCTGAAAAACGCTTAGAAGCTATTAAGGGTTTTACTGAGTTGGGGTCTGGCTTTAAAATTGCTATGCGAGATTTATCGATCCGTGGAGCAGGGAATATCCTTGGAGCTTCTCAATCTGGTTTCATCGATTCAGTTGGTTTTGAAATGTATTCTCAATTGTTAGAAGAAGCTATTGCTAAGAAACAAGGCCAAGAGCATCGTAGACAAAAGAGCAATGCAGAGTTGAACCTTCAAATAGATGCGTATTTACCTAATGAATATATTTCAGATCAACGTCAAAAAATTGAAATTTACAAACAAATTCGTGAAATGAATTCTGCAACGGACTATGAATACTTGCAAGATGAATTGATCGATCGTTTTGGAGAATACCCAGATGTTGTGGCCTACCTACTTGAAATTGGTTTAGTGAAAGCTTACTTGGATCAAGTCTTTGTCCGTCTTGTTGAGAGAAAACAACAAAAATTGACAGTGAAATTTGAACCTATTGCCAAACAACTGTTTTTAACACAGGATTATTTCAAAGCTCTGTCCATGACACAGTTAAAGGCACAGATTGCAGAAGAAAAGGGATTGATTGAAGTGATCTTCGATATTCGAAATAAGAAAGATTTTGAAATTTTGGAAGCTCTGAAGCAATTTGGTCAAACCTTATTGGAAATTAAACAGGAAAAAGAAAAGGACTAGCAGTTCTTAGCTCATTTTTCGCATTTTATGTATAAAAAATGATACAATACTATGTTAGAGGTGACAGTATGAGATTAGATAAATATTTAAAAGTTTCTCGCATTATTAAGCGTCGTCCTGTTGCAAAGGAAGTTGCAGATAAAGGACGAATCAAAGTCAATGGAGTATTAGCCAAAAGTTCAACGGATTTGAAAGTGAATGATCAAATTGAAGTTCGTTTTGGAAATAAAGTATTGACGGTTAAAGTCTTGGAAATGTTGGATAGTACAAAAAAAGAAGATGCATCCAAAATGTATGAAATAATTAGTGAAACAAGGATAGAAGAAGATGCCTAAAAATATCGTTCAAATGAACAATAAATATATCAAAGACGAAAGTCAGCGAAAACGTTTTTTAGAAGAAGAAAGAAAAAAACGCAATCGTTTTCTGGGACTCGTCTTGATATTGGTCATGTTACTATTTATTCTTCCAACTTATAATTTAGCTCAGAGCTATCAATCGCTACAAGATAAAAAAGAACAATACAAACAGTTGGAAAAAGAGTATAAAGAAACAAGTGAACAAAAAGAATACCAACAAGACATCGCTAAAAAATTAAAAGACGATGATTATGCAACAAAATATGCACGCGCTAAGTATTCTTTTTCAAAAGATGGTGAATATGTTTATACCATCCCAGATTTACTCCCCCAATAACCGATGGAAAATATCTTACAAACAGTTAAACAATTCCTTGAATTTTCGGATGAAAAATTAGAGGAATTAAAAAAGAAAAACCAAATGATTAAACTTCAAAAGGATGAAAAGGAAAGGAATACAGGTGTCTAAACGATTTCTGCTCCTATTGTTAGTTCCAATTTTATTTATTGGGTCTCAAGCAGCGAGTGTCGAGCAGTCTGAGTCTTCTCAGACAATGGCTCATCCATCAGAACTTTATTTTTCTTCAATTCCAGCGAACCCGAATGTCTATCGCAAAATTTCTGTTTTTTCTGATCCTCAGTTGAAAAAAGAAAAAGGAGAAATTCTTCCCAACACACCGTTTACAATCGAACAACTCTTTGTAAATGATGAAGGGAAAGCTGTGTTTAAAATAGCAGATAAAGGATATGTATTAGCAGATTCTTCTGTCATTTTTTCTGATGTTGTACAAGAAACACAAGAAAAAAAACAAGACATGTGGCTAAAACCTGGTTTTAAAGTGTATGACCGACCCTTAATAAATGGTGCAAAAGAAAAAAATACACCTCTTTCTCCTTATACAAAAGTGACAGTCTTACGTACAGCTAAGACTTTACGGGATGAGTTTGTGGAGATTGAAGGTCAGGGCTGGGTGAACAAAGCATTCGTCACTGAAAAAGATAATCGAATGGAAAAAGTCCAGGACTTGTTGAATAGTAAATACAATTCTCCTTCGTATGGAATCTATGTAAAACAATTAGAGACTGGAAATACTGCTGGAATCAATCCGCAAAAAGAAATGTATTCTGCCAGTGTAACGAAATTACCATACTTGTACTACGTCCAAGAACAGCTCAATAAAAAAGCCATTTCCCCAACTACAACCTACAAATATATTCCAGAAGTCAATGATTTCAAAGGTGGCTATGAACCAGAAGGAAGTGGTAGCCTTTCAAAAACACCAGATGGAAAAGAATACAGTGTTCAAGAGTTGGTAGATAAGATTGCAAAAGAATCAGATAATGTTGGACATAATATCTTGAATTATTATGTCACTCATCAATCAGATCAAGATTTTCAAAAAACTTTGGATAAAATTGCAAAAAAACATTGGGATGTTGAAAAAAGAGAAGCATCCGCTGAAATGGCTGGCAATGTCATGGAGGCTGTCTATCAACAAAATGGCCCTATTATTGATGCACTCTCCTCTACAAAATATGATGATCAACGGATTGCGCGTGACCTTCCAGTAAAAGTTGCTCATAAAATTGGAGATGCCTATGATTTTAGACATGATGTTGCGATTGTATACACAAATTCACCCTATGTAATAGCCATTTTTACAGATCATTCGAATTATGATACGATTTCCAACATTTCAAAAGATATCTATGAGGTATTGAAATAATGGAAAAGCGATTTTTAGAGTTTTGTGAAAAACAAGATCTATTTACTCCCCATCGCCGTGTTTTGGTTGCCTTATCTGGTGGATTGGATTCAATGAATCTGTATGAATTTTTATATAAGAATAAAGAACGATTGAAAATCCATCTGGTACTCGCTCATGTCAATCATGGACAAAGACCAGAATCGGATTTAGAAGAAAGTGAACTTCGAACACTAGCTGATAGGCGAGAGACACGTATTCATGTGGCTCACTATTCGGGTGATTTTACGGAAGCAAAAGCTCGTACCTTTCGTTATGATTTTTTTAAACAGATTATGGAGAAAGAGGATTGCACTGCTTTAGTAACAGGTCATCATGCAAACGATCAAGCTGAAACAACTTTCATGCGCTTGATACGAGGAACAAAATTACGCCATTTAAGTGGCATTCCTGTACGCCAACCATTTGGCAAGGGTGAGCTAATCCGTCCTTTGTTAACTTTTACCAAAGATGAGTTGATGGAAATCCCTCACTTTGAAGACAGTAGCAATGACTCACAGGACTATTTTCGAAATCGTGTACGCCATCAATACCTTCCAGAATTTGAAAAAGAAAATCCCCAAATGCAAGTAAGTCTTCGTTATTTAGCAGAGGAAGTGACTCATTGGCACCAAGCACTGAAAGAATTGACTAGCGAGTTAACCATTCAAGATTTAGCTTCTTTTAGAACTTATTCTCATTCTGTGCAATCTTTCTTATTAGAGGAGTATCTGGCACAATTTCCAGATTTGCAACTTGGTAGGGCCCAGTTTCAAGAATTATTAGATTTACTGCGAAAAAAAAGAAATTGCGTCCATTATTTAAAGTCGAATTATGAACTACATCAGGAATATGATTTCTTTGAAATACAAAAAATCAGTCAAAAGTCGGATGACCAACCCCTCCCATTTTTGTTAGAATTTGGGAATATCTTTGAAATTGCAAATTATAAACTATCTTTTGGACAACCATTAGTAGGGGAAAATGTAGAAATTCTTTCTGTTTCACGCGAAACTCCCATCTTAATTAGAGGGAGAAAGGAAGGAGATCAGCTACTTGTTAATGGCCACCATCAAAAATTAAGACGGTGGTTTATCAACCATAAAATTCCAATTTCTCTTCGGCAAAAGGCTCTCATTATAGAACAAAATCATAATATTCTTTCTGTAGTGGGATTGGTAACGAGTGATTTGAGTAAGCTCTCAAAAAGTGGTATAATGAAAGATGGTCTTTATATTCAAAAAATAGATAGGTAAAAACATGTTAGAAAAAGATATAAAAAAAGTATTGGTTTCACATGATGAAATTGTAGAAGCAGCAAAGAAATTGGGTGAAACCCTAACAAAAGAGTACCAAGGAAAAAATCCAATTTTTGTTGGAATTTTGAAAGGCTCTGTTCCATTTATGGCAGAGTTGATCAACCACGTGGATACACATATTGAATTGGATTTTATGCTGGTTTCAAGTTATCATGGTGGTACAGCAAGCTCAGGTATCATTAATATTATCAAGGATATCGACCAAGATATTACTGGTAGAGATATTTTATTTGTAGAAGATATTATTGATACAGGTAAAACCCTCAAGAGTCTAAAAGAACTCTTTGAAGAACGAAATGCAGCATCTGTGAAGATTGCTACCTTACTGGATAAACCTGAAGGACGTTTGGTTGAGATCGAAGCAGATTACACCTGCTTTACGATTCCAAATGAGTTTGTTGTAGGATATGGTTTAGACTATGATGAAAATTATCGTAACCTACCCTATGTTGGTGTATTAAAAGAGGAAGTGTACTCAAAATAGAGGAGACTAGATGAATAACAGAAAAAATAACGGTTTTGTTCGAAATCCATTTCTGTATTTGTTGATTATTGTAGCGGCTGTGACAGGATTCCAGTACTTTTTTGCGGGTAATGGGGTTGGTCAAAGTCAGCAAATCAACTACACAGAATTGGTTAAAGAAATTAAAAATGATAATGTAAAAACGATCAGTTACCAACCAAATGGTAGTGTGATTGAAATTGCAGGTACCTATAATAAAGCAAAAGAATCAAAAGAAGATACAGGAATTCAATTTTTTACCCCAAGTATTCAAAAAGTATCTCGCTTTACTAGTGTCATCCTTCCATCTGATATCACCGTCAATGAATTACAAAAATTAGCAGCTGACCACAAAGCAGAAATCACCATTAAGCGTGAGAGCTCAAGTGGCATGTGGATAACAATTCTCACTTCAATTGTTCCATTTGTTATTGTCATGTTCTTCTTCTTCTCAATGATGAACCAAGGCGGTGGCGGAGGTGCCAGAGGTGCCATGAACTTTGGTCGTAATAAAGCCCGCGCTGCTAATAAAGAAGATATTAAAGTTCGTTTTTCAGATGTAGCAGGAGCTGAAGAAGAAAAACAAGAACTTGTTGAAGTTGTTGAATTTTTAAAAGATCCAAAACGCTTTACTAAATTGGGTGCAAGAATCCCAGCAGGTGTGCTTCTTGAAGGCCCTCCCGGAACTGGTAAAACCCTTTTAGCAAAAGCAGTAGCTGGTGAAGCTGGAGTGCCATTCTTCAGTATCTCTGGTTCTGACTTCGTTGAAATGTTTGTCGGAGTCGGTGCTAGCCGGGTTCGTTCACTTTTTGAAGATGCTAAAAAAGCAGCACCAGCCATTATCTTTATCGATGAAATTGATGCTGTTGGGCGCCAGCGTGGTGTAGGTCTTGGTGGCGGAAATGATGAACGTGAACAAACCCTCAACCAGCTCTTGATTGAGATGGATGGTTTTGAAGGCAACGAAGGAATCATTGTTATCGCAGCAACTAACCGTTCTGATGTCCTTGACCCTGCCCTTCTTCGTCCTGGCCGTTTTGACCGTAAAGTATTGGTTGGACGTCCAGATGTGAAAGGTCGTGAGGCAATTCTTCGTGTTCATGCTAAGAATAAGCCACTTGCTCAAGATGTGGACTTGAAATTGGTTGCTCAACAAACACCAGGATTTGTCGGTGCTGATCTCGAAAATGTTTTGAACGAAGCAGCCTTGGTTGCAGCTCGTCGAAATAAAAAAGTAATTGATGCTGCTGATATCGATGAAGCAGAAGATCGTGTTATTGCAGGTCCATCTAAGAAAGATCGGACGATTTCACAAAAAGAACGTGAAATGGTTGCTTATCACGAAGCTGGTCATACAATCGTTGGTTTGGTCTTATCAAATGCTCGTGTAGTTCATAAAGTTACGATTGTTCCACGTGGTCGTGCAGGCGGTTACATGATTGCCCTTCCTAAAGAAGATCAAATGTTACTTTCTAAAGAAGATATGAAAGAACAATTAGCTGGGCTCATGGGAGGACGTGTTGCCGAAGAAATTATTTTCAATTCGCAAACAACGGGTGCTTCAAATGACTTTGAACAAGCTACCCAAATGGCGCGTGCAATGGTGACAGAATATGGTATGAGTGAAAAACTTGGACCGGTCCAATATGAAGGAAATCATGCAATGTTTGGTGCTCAAAGCCCACAAAAAATGATTTCAGAACGAACAGCATACGAAATTGATGAAGAAGTTCGTAGTCTGTTGAATGAAGCCCGTAATAAAGCGGCAGAAATTATTCAAGGAAATAGAGAAACGCATAAACTAATTGCGGAAGCTCTATTAAAATATGAAACCTTGGATAGTGTTCAAATTAAATCATTATATGAAACAGGAAAAATGCCTGAAAATTCAGAGCATGAATTAGAAGAAGAAGCAAAACCTCTATCATATGATGAGATTAAGTCAAAATTAGAAGAAAATAACTAATTCAAAAGAAGGAAAATATTTCCTTCTTTTTTTATTAAAAAAGTGTTGACAGAGTAAAAATATTCTGTATAATAGAATATGTTGTAAAAATGGTCCGTTGGTCAAGGGGTTAAGACACCGCCTTTTCACGGCGGTAACACGGGTTCGAATCCCGTACGGACTATCGATGAACTGTCACCAAGTGGCAGTTTTTTTGTGTATTTGGACAAAATAATTAAAAATAATAACCAAATAGTTAAAAAAACGTGCAGAATAGAAAAAAAGTCCAATGGGCTTCTTTATTTTTATAAAATACAGATAAAAGTAAAGGAGAGCTTATGGAATTTAATAAAATGTATCAAAAAGTAAAATATATCGTAAGAAAATGTGAAAAAGAATATTATATTCAATTATGGGAAAAGGATGATTGGGAACAAGAAGGACAGCTAACACTCTTTGAACTTTATCAAAAAAATCCTGAAATTGAAACAAATGAAGAATTACTTTATACATATTTCAAAACAAAATTTAGAAATCATATTAAAGATAAAATAAGACAACAGGAAAGTGATAAAAGAAAAATAAATAGACTTCCATATATTGAAATTGGAGAAATTAGTCACAGAATTTCATCAAGAAAAATATATTTAGATGAGCTGGTTGTTCTAAGAGATGCATTAAAACGTTTTAAAGAAAAATTAACCGTAAAAGAAAAAGAACAATATGAAGCATTACTAGCAAACAGAAGATGTCTAGGAAAAACAAAAATGAAAAAGAAATTGGAGAACTATCTAAAGGACTTTAAAAATTCAATTTAAAAGCTGAAAGTTGACAGTGTATAAATGAACTTTCAAAAAAATAAATTTTTTTGAAAAAAAGTATTGACAGTAAGGAGAGGTCATGATATACTAATATAGTTGTCGCGCGAGAGCGACAAAGACCTTTGAAAACTGAACAAGACGAACCAATGTGCAGGGCGCTATAACGAAAGTTATAGTAACTGAACAA
>NZ_JAJNSA010000095.1:0-9907 GCF_027497875.1 Streptococcus sp. SM3
GTCAACCTAGTAGACTTACTAAGTCGTTCGTCGAATAACATCGATTCGACTCTCTCCTGTCGCAAATTTGCAAATAATTTGGGTACAATACATATATCAAGTTACTAAAGTTAAAAACAACCGTTATTTTACATAACTTATTTTATGTAATTCTATTCTTTGTTATATGTTTTACGGATAGCATCTTTGATGCTTTCAACTGTTGGAATCATTGCATTCTCTAGGTTTTGCGCATAAGGCATCGGCACATCTTCTCCTGCGCAACGACGGATTGGTGCATCTAGATAGTCAAATACTTCTGATTCTGAAATAATAGCTGAAATTTCACCGATATAGCCACTTGTTTTGTGGGCATCGTTGACCAGAACAACCTTACCAGTCTTCTTAACTGAGTTAATGATGATATCCTTATCAAGCGGAACAAGGGTACGTGGGTCCACAATTTCAACTGAAATGCCTTCTTCTGCTAATTCTTCAGCAGCTTGAACCACACGGCGAAGCATTTTTCCATAAGTAACAACTGTTACATCCGTACCTTCGCGTTTGATTTCCCCAACCCCAAGTGGGATCGTGTAGTCTGGATCAACTGGCACTTCCCCTTTTTGGTTAAATTCTGACTTGTACTCAAGAATGATAACAGGGTTATTATCACGGATAGAAGACTTAAGCAGTCCTTTCATGTCCGCAGGTGTTCCGGGTGCCACAACCTTAAGACCAGGAATGTGAGTAAACCAAGACTCTAAAGACTGAGAGTGCTGGGCGGCAGAACCTACCCCATTACCTGCTGCACAACGGACAGTCATTGGAACCTGACCTTTCCCACCAAACATGTAACGTGTTTTAGCTGCTTGGTTAACGATATTGTCCATGGCAATAACCGAGAAATCCATGAAGGTCATATCGACGATTGGACGAAGGCCTGTCATGGCTGCTCCGGCTGCTGCACCTGAGATGGCAGCTTCAGAAATCGGACAGTCACGAACGCGTTCTGGACCAAATTCTTCAAGCATTCCAACAGAAGTTCCGAAGTCTCCTCCGAAGACACCGACATCTTCTCCCATCAAGAACACATTTTCATCGCGACGCATTTCCTCAGACATAGCAAGGATAATGGTGTCACGGAAGGACATTGTTTTTGTTTCCATTTTATCTCTTTCTCCTTAGTCTGCGTAAATATCTTCAAATGCTGATTCAAGCGGTGGGAATGGACTTTCTTCCGCAAATTTAACAGAAGCTTCTACTTCTTCCTTGACTTGCGCTTGGATTTCTTCCAATTCTTCGGCACTTGCAATAGTGTTTTCAATGAGGTACTTGCGAAGGTTTTCGATCGGGTCTTTTTGTTTCCACAATTCCACTTCTTCACGCGTACGATATTTACCAGGGTCAGATGATGAGTGACCAAGCCAGCGGTAAGTGACACTTTCAATCAAGACTGGACCATTGCCACTGCGAACATGATCTACAGCTTTCTTAAATCCTTCATAGACATCGATGACATTGTTACCGTCTTCGATGAACATTCCAGGAATTCCATAAGCGGCGCTACGTTGATGGATATGTTCTACATTGGTCATTTTCTTGATATCCGCAGAGATACCGTAACCGTTGTTAATGCAATAGAAAATGACTGGCAGGTTCCAGATAGAAGCCATGTTCACTGCTTCGTGGAAAACACCTTCGTTGGTCGCACCATCTCCAAAGAAGCAGACAACGATTTTTCCGGTATTTTTCATTTGCTGACTGAGGGCTGCACCAACAGCGATTCCCATACCACCACCTACAATACCATTGGCACCAAGGTTCCCAGCATCAAGATCGGCAATATGCATAGAACCACCTTTACCTTTACAGGTTCCAGTGTATTTTCCAAGGATTTCAGCCATCATTCCGTTGAGGTCAATCCCTTTGGCAATAGCTTGTCCATGACCACGGTGATTTGAGGTAATCAGATCATCTGGATTGAGAGCCAACATAGCCCCCACGTTAGCTGCCTCTTCTCCAACAGAAAAGTGCGTCATTCCTGGCACTTTCCCTTTCTTTACTAATTGCGCAATTTTTAAGTCCATACGACGGATTTCTTCCATCTTTCGGAACATCTCTAGCAAAAGATTTTTATCTAAAGTTGACATCTTCTTGCCTTTCTAACTTTCTTCTTACCTTACTATTTTACCGTTTTTGGAAAAAACTGTCAAAGTTTTTCTAAAGAAAATTTCACAAAATAAAAAAGAAAACCCCATGAAAACAAGGGATTTTCTTATAAAGAATATTTTTTCACAAACTTTTTATCGTTTGAATTTTGCTAAAAATTCAAATTTCTTCATAATCACTGTCAAACGCCAACGGTAGAGCGCCCCACTCACGATTAGACTAATAATCAAACCAATCCAGTAAGAATAAGCTCCAAAATCTGTTAGAGAGTCGAATACCATAGCTACTGGGAGTGTCACCCCCCAGTAACCAATCAAACCAAGGTAAAAAGGAATAACGGTATCCTTATAGCCCCGTAAAATTCCCTGGAGCGGTGCCGCAAAGGTATCTGCTAACTGAAAGAAAAGACTATAAGTTAAAAAGCGCGCTGTCAAATTGATGAATTCTGGGTCGTTACCATAAAGACTGGCCACATTTCCTCTAAAGATATAAAGGAAGGTTAAGGTGAAGGCCGCAAAAATGAGGGCAGTCCATCTTCCTAGACCAATATAGGTTTTAGCATCATCAAATCGCTTGGCTCCCACTTCATAGGAAACAACAATAGCCATAGCCGATGAGATACTCATAGGAAAGGCGTACATAAGACTTGAAAAATTCATAGCTGACTGGTGACTAGCAATAATCAAGGATGAGAACTTCGCCATAATCAAACCAACCACGGAGAAGATAGCCACTTCCGCAAAGACAGTCCCCCCAATAGGAAGACCTAAGCGAACCCCTTCATTAATTTTATCCATATTAAGTGGAATGCGTTTCTCAAGATGTAGGGCTTTGAGCTTCTCCTGTTTAAATAAAACCAGAACAGAAATTCCAAGCAAGACCCAATAAGCCAAGGAAGTACCTAAACCAGAACCAGCACCTCCCAGTTCTGGAACACCAAAAGCTCCGAAAATCAAGAGATAATTAAATCCACTATTGAGAGGAAGCAACAAAAGCATGAGATACATGGACAGCTTGGTCAACCCCAGCGAATCCAGCAAGGAGCGAATGACACTAAAGAGCAACAAGGGGATAATCCCGATAGATAAAAACCAGAGATAGCGAACCGCTACTACCGCCACTGGTGCTTCTAGTCCAATATGATTCAAGATTGGTGGTGCCAAGAAAAGTACCATCCCCAGCAAGACCACAGATAGACCCAAGGCCAGATAGATAAACTGGTAAAAATCAGACGCAACCTCTTCCTTTTTGTCTCGACCAAGATGGTGACCAATGATGGGCACCAGGGCTGACACAATCCCTGTCAGGAATGTAAAGAAGGGGTTCCAGATACTGGTTGCCATAGACACACCAGCCAAGTCCATGGTATTGTATTGACCAGTCATAGTCGTATCAACAAAGGAGGCAGAATAATTGGCAAATTGATAAATCAGGATAGGGAAAAATATCTTTAAAAATAAGATAAACTTGTCTTTAAAATGATGGGTTTGGTACATATAGGCTCTCTATTCTTTTTGTTTACAGAGCAGACTCCCACCTAGTTTTGATAGACAATTTGTCCCTCACAGATGGTATATTTAACCTGCCCTTTTAAGCTTTCACCGATGAATGGTGAATTAGCTGCTTTCGAAGCAAAATGGGAGTCCACAAGACGGTCAGCCTTGGCATCAAAAATAGTGATATCTGCTGGACCATTCTCAGCCAAGTAACCTGCTTCAAAGTTATAAAGTTTGGCTGGGTTATATGTCATTTTTTCAAGTAATTCCATCAAGCTTAACTCACCAGCTTCGACCAAATAGGTCAAGCCAAGAGATAGGGATGTTTCCAAACCTGTCATACCAGATGGCGCTTTGGTAATATCCTCAACATTTTTTTCATCCGCATGGTGAGGCGCGTGGTCTGTCGCAATAACTGTGATGACGCCTGATTTAAGACCCTCGATAACAGCACGACGGTCTGATTCCAAACGAAGTGGCGGATTCATCTTAGCATTGCTACCTTGAGTCAAAAGAAGTGCTTCTGTCTTAGAGAAATGCTGTGGCGCTACTTCTGCTGTGACTTGCGCACCCAAACCTTGAGCAAACTCCACTACTTTAACACTTTCTCCCTTAGACAAATGCTGAATATGGACATGAGCCTTAGTTGCATAGGCAATCATGACATCACGCGCCATCATAGCATACTCAGCCACCCCAGTCGCACCGCAGATATGGAAATGTTCTTTAGCGATATTTTCATTAAAGCCAAGAATCCCATTCAAACCTGGATCTTCCTCATGAAGACTAATAAAGGTATTAAGCTTTTTAGCTTCCTCCATGGCTTCCTTGACAACTTTACTACTTTCAAGCGGAATACCGTCATCAGAGAAACCAACCGCACCTGCTTCTAAGAGTGCCTTGAAGTCAGTCAAGTCTTGGCCATTAAAGTTCTTAGTAATGGTTGCAACCGTCTTAACATTAATCTTCTCTTTAGAAGCTGACTGAAGAACTTCTTGCAAAGTCTCCACGTCTGAAATAGTTGGACTGGTATTAGCCATCATGACGACAGTTGTAAAACCACCTGCAGCGGCTGCTAGGGCACCAGTATGAATGTCTTCTTTATGTGTTTGTCCCGGTTCACGGAAATGAACATGGATATCGACCAAGCCAGGAGCAACTACAAGACCAGTAGCATCAATTATTTCTGCTCCTTCTTCCTTGACCTCAGGCGCAATTTTGATAATTTTCCCATCTTGAACTAAGACATCACACACTTGATCCAAACCAGACTTGGGATCCATTACACGACCATTTTTGATTAGTAGCATCTGCTTTCTCCTTTATTCATAGAAATCAACTTGGGTATCCAACAATTTATCCCCATCATAAACAAACTTGGCTGAAAAGAAGGGCTTATCTTCTAAAAGCCACCCAACAAAGGTATGGTCACCTTCCCAAGTCGGCTTGCTCAAAACCTCATCATAGGGAACCCATTCCAGCGTTCCCTCGTTGCAGTCAATCAAGTCGCCCTCAAACTCCGTCACCTTAAAAACATAGGTATACCAGTCTAAATCTGGCGTGAATTCAGGAAAAGTGATAACACCTTTTAGAACTGGTTTGGCTTTGAGCCCTGTTTCTTCAAGGATTTCACGCGCTGCACATTCCTGAGGCGTCTCTCCTCGCTCTAGCTTACCACCCACACCAATCCATTTCCCTTCATGAACATCATTGGGTTTCTTATTACGGTGAAGCATGAGCAGTTCTTTCCCGTTATCAATGTAGCAAATTGTCGCTAACTGAGGCATATTTTCTCCTTATCTAAGCCAATCGATTGGCTCTTGTCCTGTCTCTTTTAAGAATGCATTGGCTTTGGAAAAAGGCTTGGAACCCCAAAATCCTCTATAAACCGACAAAGGACTGGGATGGGCTGATTCGATAATCAAGTGATGAGGATTGGTAACTAAGGCCTTCTTCCTGCGTGCATAAGTTCCCCAGAGTATAAAGACTACTGGTTTATCTAGATGATTGACCACCTGAATCACAGCGTCAGTAAACGGCTCCCATATCTGACCAGCATGACCATTCGCCTTACCAGCAGGAACCGTCAAACAAGCATTAAGAAGTAAGACTCCTTGCTCAGCCCAAGTTGTCAAATCATGAGATTTCTTAACTCCAATGTCATCTGACAATTCTTGCAAGATATTTTGCAAGGATGGCGGAGCTGGGATAGAGTCCGGTACAGAAAAACTCAAGCCCTGCGCTTGACCTGGCCCGTGATAGGGATCTTGCCCTAGAATCACCACCTTAACTTCTTCAAGCGGTGTTGTCAAGAGAGTCTGAAAAACCTTTTCCTTAGGTGGATAAACAGCTCCCTGAGCATAGACCTGCTCCATAAACTGATTGATTTTCCCAAAATAACCCTCAGGTAATTGCTCCTTAATCAAAGCATGCCAAGACGAGTGTTCCATAGCCGACTCCTTTGTTTTTACTGCCTCTATTATAGCAAAAAGTGGCTATCTAAACCACTTTTTACAGTTTATCTAAGCAATCCAGCAAGTCTTGGTAAGAATGGATTTCGTAAGTCGGCTGGGCTTGTGTGTGATTTTTGAGGTGATGAGGATTGTACCAAATCGTGCCAATCCCAGCATTATTGCCACCTTGAATGTCAGCTGTCAGGGAATCTCCAATCATCAGCGTCTTTTCTTTGCGAAAACCTTCAATCTGCTGACCGATTTTTTCATAAAAGATAGCATCTGGTTTTTGTGTTTGCAACTGTTCAGAGATAAAGACTTGATTAAAATAAGGTGCCAGACCAGATTGAGCCAAACGTCCCGTCTGAATAGCAGTAATCTCATTTGTCGCAGCATACAAGTCATAATCACGTTCAATGAGGCTATCCAAGAGTTCATGAGCACCTGAAAGAGTTTGTCCCTGCTGGGCGAGGTAAAATTGGTAACGCTGGGCTAGAAAACTACCGTCTTTTTCCTGTCCAAAATGAGCAAATAAACGAGAAAAACGCGTGTTAACCAGCTCTTGTTTACTGATTTTCTTTTGCTCCAAGTCCTTCCAGAGAGCCTTGTTCATAGGAACGTAATAGTCTTTATAAGCCTGAATATCCGCAACTCCTTCTTCTTTTAGAAGTTGGGTCAAAGCCACATCCTCAGCAGCATCAAAATCAAGCAAGGTGTGGTCGAGATCGAAGAGTAGAAATTTGTAGGACAATTTGAGAGTTTTCCTTTCTAAGATAAACAACTTTCACTTCAGCCAGTTGTTTAATGTAAAAACTTAAAAGTGGTAAAGTATAACAAAAATAATAGTTCCAATTGATTAACTAACACATACTATTCTGGTGAATTATAAAAAAATCTTCTATAAATTCGAGCAATAGTTAAAATAGCTACAAATATGATTCCCAAAATAGATAATACTATTTTCACAAAACTCATTTCAGAGCCTATTACATAGATATGAAAAAGAGGGGCTAGTCCTACACATAGAGACAATAGATAACTACTAAATCTTATCTCACCAATTCCTGCAAAAAAATGTTTCATTTTAAATATTCTCCTTTGAAGCCCCTAATGATTAAAAATAATGACTGCTTAAAATTAAACAGCTCTAAAATCTAAATATTTGTCAGAGATAAGCTATACTAAGATTATTTTTTAAGCACAACCTTCTTGCTCTTATGGTTTAATTATATTATAACACTATAAAATTTTCAATTTAATTGATATTTACCATTTAATCATATTCGATGAGTTGTATTTTACAGATTAATATTATTTAGCATTCTTTTTAGTCACTTTTTAATTCTCAAATTCCCTTTGTTTATACAACCATAATATTATTGAAAAACAACTTAAGATTAAAGATTTTCATCCTCTTTTTATTCTGGTAGCACTACACACTCAACTCAAACAACTTATAAAACTCACCTCTCCTATCCATCAAGTCACAAAAAGAACCATCTTCAACAATGACGCCTGCTTTCATAAAGAGAATTCTATCGTATCTTTTCAAAATGTTTTCATTCAACTTGTGGGTTACTACAAGTGCAGTCAAATTTTGAATATCCAAGATTGAACTTTCAATTTCAGTAGTTACTTGATTATCCAAAGACGAAGTAGCCTCATCCAATAATAAGATTGGTGTTTTTCGAATCAAGGCACGCGCAATACTAACTCTTTGTTTTTGTCCGCCAGATAAATTTGATCCATTCTCTCCACATAAAGCTTGTAAACCAGATTCATTATCTAAAACATAACTTTCTAAACCTGACTGCTGGACAGCTTGCCTAATTTCCTCATCAGTGAAGAATTGATTAAGAGTAATATTTGCTCTTAAAGTATCATCAAAGATATAAACATCTTGCTGAACAATAGTCATTAAGTTATAAAGGCTCTCTGCTGAAATAGCTTGCAAATCTTGATTATCAATTGAGATATACCCACTTGTTACATCATAGAAACGCAGTAATAGATTGAGTAAAGTTGATTTTCCACTACCTGACATACCTACTATTGCAATTTTTTCCCCCTTTTTGATCTGCAAAGATAAATTATTAAAAATCTTTTTCTCAGCATTAGGGTAGAAAAAATCTACGTTTGAAAAAGAAATGACATCATCAAAATATTCTTTCGTTTTACCAGTTTGAAGTTCGATTACATCTTTTACCTCAAATGAATTCAGTGTAGCCTGACCTTCGCGGAATTTACTCATTCCCATACCAATTTCATTTAGTGGCATTACTACAAAATTGACTAGTTGAACAATAGCTGTAACACTCCCGATTGTGGTATGCCCACCGAAGACCAGATACATTCCTCCACCAAAGGCTACTAAAAAAACAATCATCCCTGAAAGTTGAGAAATAACATTAGATAAAACATCAAATTTTCCTTTGATGAAATATATCTCATCCAATTTTTCGCTTTCGTTTTTGTAATCTTGACGGATAGCCTCTTTCACATTAAAACTCTTTATAACTAGAAACCCTGCTAAAATATCTTTAACCTTAGCTAAATATTTCTGATCGGATATTATAGAAATATTTTGTAGAGAGGCTGATTTTTGTCCAATAAATCCTGAAATCATCATAGGAATAATGCTAGCAATGATAACTAATAAGGTCAAAAACCAATTACCTATAAACATGGCTACTAGTGAGAAAATCATTAAGGAAATATTTTTTGAAATATTAAAATACTGGTGCAAATAATCCTGCTCAATTTTCTTCATGTTCTCAGTTAATATTGAAATAAATTTCCCTGATTTTTCCTTAGAAAATTCTCTATAATCGCTATCTAAAATAGATTTAAACACCTTATTTTTGTATCTTGACATAATCTGCCTAACAAGTTTATTTCTTAATCGAAGGGATATAAAATTAAGACTGGCATAGATAAATATTACGATAGCACCTATTAGTATCGCTTGGGTTAGAGCTTCCCTATTTTGGGACATTCCACTATCAATTATAATTTTAATAGAATAAGCAAAAGCAATATTAGTTAAAGGAACTAGTATATTAAAAATCATGAAAGTATAAAAAGACTTCTTATGGTACTTTGTCAATTGTTTCATTCCTAATCTACCTCATAATTCTTAAATTTCATTTAGAAAATGTGACATAAAATATTCTTCTAAGTCAATATTCTCTCTCCTAATCTCTTTCATAGAGACTTGTTCTAGCATTTCTCCATTTTTGATAAAACCAATTTTATCTGCTATCTGTGAAATTTCCGATAATATATGACTCGATATTAGTATTGTAATTCCATGTTCCTTTGAAAGCGACAACAAAAGATTTCGAATTTCTTGAATTCCTATTGGATCTAAACCATTGATTGGCTCATCTAAAATTAACAATTTAGGTTTTGTTAGAAAAGCCCGAGCTAAACCAAGCCTTTGCCTCATTCCTAACGAAAAATCTTTTACTTTTTTAGTCGTATTTTTTAATCCGACCATCCTTAAGGCTCTTATTATATCTGATTCGGTAATATTTTTCCTCATATATTGCGCGTGAATTTCCAAAATTTCTTTTGCTGTGAGGTTTTCATAAAAAATTGGTGTTTCAATAACACTTCCAACTTGACTTAGAATCTCCTCTCTGTGATCTTGTAAATTTTTTCCAAAGATTTCAATACTACCAGATGTAACAGTTGATAAGGATAACATGCATTTCATTAAAGTTGTTTTCCCTGCGCCATTTGGTCCTAAAAATCCATAGATTTCTCCTTCAGCAATTTGAAGGTTGATACCACTTAAAATTTCTTCTT